>JAIXPV010000597.1 GCA_027486105.1 Runella sp.
TACGCTCCTTAAACATATCGCTGCTGATGGTCGACACGGCTCCGGTCAGGTCTTTTTTTCGCTGAACTCCGTAGCCAACGACGACCACCTCTTCAAGGGCTTTGGTATCGAGTTTTAGCGATACATTGAGCGTAGTTTGGCTACTGATTTTTATTTCTTGAGAAAGGTAGCCCACAAATGAAAAAACCAGTACCTCGTTATTGTCCGACAGCGCCAGTTTGTACTTTCCGACGGCGTCGGTGGTGGTGCCCCGTTGAGTGCCTTTGATAAGTACGCTGACGCCCGGCAATCCCTGCTCGTTTTCGTCGGTAACTGTACCCGTAATGATTGATTCAGTTAGTTGATATTCTAACGATTTGGTGGGTAGGTCATTTTCCCAAATCCCCGTTGTGGAGGCGTTGTCTTTTCGTAAAACAATGCGGTTGCTGACCTGTATGTGTTTGATTTTTAGAGGCTTTAAAAGGCGGGTTAGTACGCTCGACAAGGGTTCGTTGGAGGCGCTGATGGTTACGGGTCGGTCGAGTTGTAAGGCTCTTGAGTTGAAAGAAAACTTTACTTGTGCCTCCTTTTCGAGTTGGAGCAATACTTTTTCCAAAGCTATATCAGAAACATTCACACTTACCTTTCGGTCAAGCATACTTTGACCCTTTACTGGGGTGGCCATTGCAATGCTCGAAAACACGATGGCCAAGGTGAGTTGTAGGAGTGACGTTTGCACAATTCGATTTAGTAATCGTTTGTTGGTCAATGTTTTTTTCATACTTTTGACTTGTTTTTAGTTAATACTTTTTACGGAGGTATTGGCAAAATCCTCCCCGTGCCCTTAGCAGAGGGCATGTCAACGGAACACGTTAGGGGAAGCATCGGGCGTCGAAAATGTAGCAGCATTTCGACGCTTTTTTGTGGAATAGGAGGGGTATTTTTAGAAAAAAAAAAAAAAAAATCGGGGTTAGTTACATCCTTCTGATAAAATCGTGATTCGGTTGCCGTTCATTTCATAACGGGTCGTGTTTCCCAAACTCTCGCAAATAATCTTGAGTTTTTCGGGCAGAGGTTGGTCGCTGAGGGAAGTCGTAAGATAGCAGTCTTTCAATTTCGCCTGCGGATAGTCAATCTCTACCAAATATGCCTGCTCAATGGTTTTTAGGATTTGGGCAACGGGTACGTCCGAAAATTCAAAACTCAGTTGTTCGATGGCAATAACTGATTGTGAATCAGGTTTTTCGCGGGTTAAATCTGTTATTTTTTCGAAAGTAAGCCTTTTCCGCGCAAACCGAACTCCCTGATTGGGCAACAATTGCACCATTTCAGGGTTCAGCTGCGTGATGGCTTGGTTGGAGCTGACGTTTACTTTTCCTGTCCTAACCACCACTTCTACGTTGGGTTGGTCGGTGTAGGCTTTTACCCGAAAGCTCGTCCCCACGACCTTGGTGACAATCTCATTGGCAAAAACAAAAAAGGGTTTCTTCGGATTTTTGCTTATTTCAAAAAAGCCTTCACCCGATAGATACACTTTGCGTTCGTCGCCTTCAAAGCTTTTTGGATAGCTGAGTTTACTTTTGGGCTGAAGCAGCACCGAGCTGCCGTCAGAAAGGGTAATCAATTGTGGTTTGTGGGTGTTGTTAGCCTGTTCAATCAATCCTTGGGTATCTTGGCTGATAAGTTGGGTGTAATTAAGCGTATCCTGCGTCAAAGTTTGGCGCTTAAACAACCACCCCAACGCGAGTCCTAGCACCAAAACCGCCGCAATACTGCGCCAGCTAGTACGACGCCAAAGCGGAATCGAAGGCACGGAAGTTTCTTTTTCAATAGATTTTATTTTGTCGCGGGAGGCCTGCAAAGCAGCCGTGATTTCGGACGAAGAAACGATTGATTCAGGCACCCGGGTAGCCAATACCCATAGCCGTGCTTCGGCCACTAGTTTGGCCCGTTGAGGGTTTTCTACCGTCCATTCTTCCCAATTATCATGTTCCTTGCCTTCCCGAACCCATTTTTGAAACGATTCGTCGGCCAGAAAATCTTCAATGTTTTTATAATGGTTGCGTTGCTGCATCTGAAATAGTGTTTCAAATGCAGAGAGGACAGCCTTGCGTGGCGATACTCACTATGTGGTACTTTTTTTTGAAAAATTTAAAGTATTCTCGAAAAGAGCAGAACAAGTAGGGTTAAATCACCCTTCCATTCTTTGCGGAGGTGTTGGATACAACGGTGCAGAAGATTAGAAACCGACTGATGATTGATATCGAGCATTTCACCGATTTGCTCAATCGTTAGCCCTTGATGATAGCGCAGATAGAGTGCTTCTTTTTGGCGGGGAGGCAAGGCGTTTATGAGGCGATTGAGTTGGGAAACTTGAGCCAAGGTTTCTTCGTCGGCAATGAGTTGGTCTTCAATGGAAAAATCCAACGAAAATTGTACGGCATCCAAGGGCGCGGTTTGCCGGAAAATAGTATCACGCTCGTGCAAACGGGCAATGCGCTTCCTGACGCTGGAGAGTAGGTAGGCTTTGACCACCACGTTGTCGCTCAGGGTGTTGCGATAAAGCCAAAGGTTTACAAAAACATCTTGTACGCAATCCTGGACTCGTTCGGGATAAGAACTCAACGAATTTCCGTAGTTAATCAATAAGCGATAATACCGCTCAAACAAGGCAGAGAAAGCCAATTCATCGCCTATTTTGAGGCGTTGCCAGAGGGTTTCGTCAGTGAGTGAGGAGTTTACCACAACAAATACGGGTTGAATTTTATCTAAAATTCAACAAAAGTAGGAATAAATTAAACTTTGTAAAGATTTTAATTCAGTTTAGGGGAATACGTTGGGAGGAATTGAGTTCTTTATGATTTTACTTGCGAAGCTTAATCTCATTGTAGCGGTGTTTCCCTTCCGCACGGGATTTGTAGGGGAAAGCCCCCTCCAAAGAGGCCGCGATGGACGGGACCGCCCTTTAGAAATGCTGACAAACACATTGCGGTCATTGACGCCTTGGCAAAAAAGCACAAGGCATGGAACGGGGGAAGATGATAAAAGCCACTAACCTCATCAATAATGGCAATACAACAAAAATTTTAAAAACACTCGAAGAAAGTAATTTCAGTCGCCGTTATTTGACGTCAATCTTTAATCATCTCTTTTTCAAAATCGCTTTCGTTGACCCACCCTAATTTGAATTTCTCTCCTTTCATAAACCGCTCATAAAAGCCGTTTACTTCAGCCCCCGGATATTGCTCATAAAGGTGTCCGTAGCCTTGCATACGGAGGTCGCCTTGTGCCAATAGTTTAGCTTCCATTTCTTTCCCTATTGATTTTTTAATTGTTTGATATTTAGGGTTTTGGGCTAAATTGTTGACACAGTCTGGGTCTTTTGATAAATCATACAATTCTTCGGCGGGTCGTTTACCAAACGACAGTTGCCAATAATATATATCTACACCTTTACGCCTATGAGCTAAAATCATGGTTTTGACGGCTCCGCCATCGCAATTCAAATAGCCCGTTTCGGGGTTGCAGGCAGGCCAACGGTCCGGCTCATAGTTTTTTAGATACAAAAAACCACTTTTGTGCATTCCTCGCACAGGATACCCCACATCTTTTGGACGACCAAAATCGTGGCGTTCTTGTCCTACCAATTGGAAATTTCGTGCAGTTTCAATTTGTCCCGATTTTGTCGAATTGAAAATAGAAACTAAACTTTTTCCGGTTATCGGCCGCATACCCGATTTTTGAGGTGTGATGCTTGCAACCTCCAGAAACGTGGGTGCAAGGTCGGTCATATTTACGTAGTCGGTTACGATTCTACCAGCGTTTTTGATGCCATTTTTCCACATGACAGCAAAAGGGACATGATTTGAATTGAGATATTGATTGCCCTTGACTCTTGGGAATGGCATTCCGTGGTCGGAGGTGAAAACGATGAGTGTATTTTCCAATTGCCTCGATTCTTCGAGGATTTTAAGTACTCTTGCTACGTGACTATCCATGTATTCAATTTCCATGGCATAGTCAAGTAAATCGTTGCGGGTAGTGTCTGAGTCAGGGTAATATTTAGGGATTCTGTCTATCATCTCTACTTTTTTGCCTGCTTTGGCTACGCCACTGCCGTATTCATAAGCTCGGTGCGGCTCAGTGAAACCCAACCAAAATGCCCAAGGTTTGGCTTCGGATTGTTTCAAAAATGCGCCAAAATTACCTGCATAGTCGTTGTTAGAGATTTCTTTTGTGGGGGGGGGGGTTTTTAAGGTAGAAAATTCTTTAATCAACATATCTCGTTTGCTGCCATCTTCTTTGAAAGCTTTGCCAGGCGCATAACCTTTACCCGTATAGCCCACAAAATAGCCGTTTTCGTGCAGTACTTCGGGGTAGGTTTTGAAATAGTTGGGAAAGAAAATCGAGTGATTCATGGCGGCATCCAACTGCCAGGGATTCCTGCCCGTGAGCATGCACGCACGTGAAGGGGCACATTTGGCGTTGGGCGTATAGGCGTTTTGGAATAAAATTCCTTCTTTGGCAATTCGGTCGAAAGCAGGTGTGTTTACCCATTTTCTGCCGTAAGCGCTCATATCAAGCCCCGCGTCGTCTGCTACAATATAAAGAATGTTGGGCTTTTGGGCGAAGCCGGTGAGTAATGTACCAATGAGGACGGTCAACGAAAATAAAACGTTTTTTATCATGTTTTAGTAGTTGAATAGCGAGGTAGCAAAGGACGCTGACCAGGTTCAGAAACCTTGTCAGCGTCAATAAAAAAATCAAGAAACGGTTAATTCTTCTTTAGGGTCGCTGCTTATTTCGATTCCTTTCAACGTTTTTTTTGTTTCACCTTCCCCAACGACGATTGTATATTTTCCGTTTTCAAAAACAGAAGGAACAAAACTGTTTCCTTTACTTCTCATCACTTGGACTACTTCTTTGCTTTCTTCATTGATGATTTTAACCAACTGATTGGGTTGCTTAAATTTCAAACGAGGTAAGTAGCCTAGGGCTCGTCGTCCATCATTGTCTAATTGGTTGATTGTCAGTGGCCATCCCGGGAAGGTGTTTTCAGGTACATTTTTTTCTAAATCAGCCAAAAAGCGAATCGCTTCTATCTTGATGGTTCGCGCTTGGTTGTCAAAAGTAATCACCCCAAACCCAGAGGCTTTCATTTGAGATAGCAAGTATCTATTTTTTTCCTTGCTAAAATCATCTTCTGGATTGCCTACGGCATAGATGAAATTATCGTTTCCAAAAGCATCTCTATAAATACCAGTGTTGGACAGATTGTGGGGAGGTCTGTTGGTAAAAGGAATATTGACAGCATCGGGCTGCCCCCATCTTGGGTAGCCTGTGGAGATAGCGGGTGTGCAGAATGTCCAAGCGGCATCTTTAGGTTCATTGATGCTATATTGCACTAAGAAAGGCACGTGTTGGTCGCCGTTGATATGAAATGCGCTTACTTTTCGGATTACTTTCAACACGTCATCGCGTTGTTTTTTGGGCCAGCCACCCGAGTCCATATCACCAAAAAAGTACTCTTTTTTGGGGCCATGATGTGTACCCACGTTAGAAAAGAGGGTTTGGCTCAGTAAGACCTTCATATCGGTATCTTGCCAATCTTCTATCCATTTGTGGAGAAATTCCATCTGTAAATCGCCAAAAAATGACAAAGAGTCGGCCTCCAACTCCCCTTGTTTCATTCGTTCCGTAACATGGTCTATGCGTCCCTCGCCTTTGCGGATCATCTCAGGTCCTGATTTAAAGAGGCGGTCGCTTACGATGGCAAAACTCACGCGGCCATATTTGAGGCTGGTAAACCAATTGGTGATGCCCGATTTCAGGGTATCTTTGGTGTAGGGGTCTGGCAAGTGACCACACTGAGTTTTGTTTACTACATTGACCATGGTAGGCGTTTGAACAAAGCCCCCGTGGGCATCGGCTACATTTTTCCATTTCTCGATTGATACCAACTCACCTGCTTCGCCCCAGAGGTTTCCTTGAAAAACGTCGTGGTCGTCGGGAGTGCAAATCGTCGGGCGGTCGCGCATGATATTACCAAAAGCCCAGCCAAACATGTACCATTTTCCCAAGTAACTTAGAATAGATTTATCTTCCGGAAAACGCCTGATGGGATAACCTCCGTTTTCCTCATAGAGTTGATCTCCGGAGAAATAAAGCATATCAGGGTTGAGTTTTTCTAAATTTTGAACAAGTGGCCTGTACGGGAATCCAAGATGGTTTTGGCAGGTAAGTCCTCCAAATTTCAGGGGTCTCTCTTTGGGTTCTTGTCTGAATATACCTGCGTATTCGGTCTGTTCACCATCTATTTTATAAACAACTTTATAGGGAATATCCGTGCTTGTGTCCCAATTTTCTAATACGAAAGCGGCGGTGTAAGACTGTGCCGCGAGCGTAGCGGTTTGTGTTTTTGTCCAAGTATTGTTTTTGAATAAATGCAGTTCTACTTCTTGGCTGTCTTTTTTGCCTACGGGCGGCAATTGAGCCGTCATTTTAAGTTTAGCACGCGAAAGCGTGTACATCGTCCATAACACTGGCCCAAAGCTGTTGTTCGGGATATATGCCACTTTCGACCCCGATAATTCCATTTTACTCCACCAAAAAGTGCTGCCATCTCTTACATTGATGTTGTTTTCGAGTGCCACATAACCCTCCAGTTCTCGCTCTAAAATGAGGTTTACGCTTGCTTTTTGGTGTTTGCTATCGGTGGCCGTTACTACAAAAGTGGTTTTGCCATTTTCTGTCTTTCCGTCCACTTCCAAATTGAATTTCAGAAAATCAAAACCGGCAGGGAGGCTTGTTTTGGTGTCTGCCACAAATAGTTGATGGTTGAGGTCAATACCCACTTGGATGCCTTTCCCCGTAAAACAGACAGCTTTGACATTGATGGGGTCGGTTTGGTCTTTGATACCAATACTCAACCCCACCGACCCAACACCCTTTTTCTTATCCAGAAGACCCAAATCGGCACTTAGCTTAAAATCACCTGCTTCTTTTTGGAGAAAATAGGTCAAGAGTTGGAGGCGGGCGTTTTCTTTGAATCCCGAAAATTCCAATCTTTTATTCTTTATTTCCCAGTCTTCCATGGGTACACTCCAAAACGACTTCCCAATCCAAACACGATCGTTAAGGTTGGCAAAGGAGTGCTTAAATTGGATGTCTTTGGTAAAAATGAGACCTTTGAGCGTCATGTTATCCATCTTTACCATGCTTCTTGTGATTTCGGGCGAAACAACGGGTATTGTAAGCCCCAAACTTTGGATGAATTGTCGTCTGTCTAATTTCATTGAAAGTGTTATTGATTTGGAAACTTGTTGTTTAGCTATAAAAGAGAGTTACAAAACCTTATTATGGGGCAGGCTGTAACTCTCTCTAAAGGATGTGGATATATTCAATTAATGCTTATTTCAGTTTTGGATTGACATTAATTTCCGACTGTGGAATGGGCCAGCGGTCGTCTATGCCTTTTCTGAAATTCTTGGAAGTAACAAACCATCTAAACTTAGGGTCAAGTTTCTTGGAGGTTTTGGCGTAAAGCTGAGAATTGGGAAAGGGTGCGCCCCAAAAATCCCCTTTTAGCACTTGGTCGCCAATATCCCAGCGGAAAATATCCCAAAGACGAATGCCCTCAAAGGCTAACTCTATTCTGCGTTCATTTCTAAGAATAGGTCGGAGCAAGTTGGGGTCTGTTACTCTGATTGGAGGCATCTTCACGGAGGCGCGTCCACGTACGGCGTTGATGGTTTGGTCTAAAAGTGCCTGTGATATAGGTTTGCCCGCTTCCAACTCGGCCTCTAAATAGCTCAACAGCACCTCGGCGTATCTTATGATGGGCATGTTACCGCCATAATCTGTCACCAAACTGCCATTAAAATTTTCGTCAAAAAACTTACGCAAACCATAACCCGTTCTGGTCGCTTGTTTTGAGTAGGTAAGTTGATCCAATGATTTGGCAGAATCAGGGTGACATACATACGTTTTTGAACCGAATTTTGATCCATCCCACAAGAAATTATAGCGGAACCGTGGGTCTCTGTTTTCGCCCATATTTTTATAATTGAACTTAGGACTATCATAAGACAGTGGTGTACCATCGTCGAAACCGTAGGCATCGGCTATACTTCCTGTTGGGTTGACGATATGCCAACCCGAAGCCACCGCGGGGAAGGCATGTTGGGTGAGTGCATTGGAGGTTTCGCCAGGTACATACTGCATACTAAAAATATTCTCACTGCTATTTTCATTAGCGGGGGTAAAGAGCGATGCATAATCGGGGTCTATTTTATTGGCTCCTAAATCAATGATTTGTTTATAGGCAGCAGCGGCTTCAGGAAATTTCTTTTCTGCCAGATAGATTCTCCCCAAAAATGCCAGAGCGGCCTGTTTACTTGCTCTGCCCGTTTCGTCGGCTTTGAGCGCCCCAAACGAAGGCAAATTGGCGGCAGCTTGTGTCAACTCATCAATCACAAATTTTACAACTTCACTTTTAGGGGCTTTGTCCACATTATTGGCCTCATCAGGCGTGAGTGTTTTCTTTACCAACGGAACAGCGCCAAAATACTGAGACAAGTAGAAATATTGGGTAGCTCTGATGAACAAAGCCTCCGCTTTCATGCGGTCTATTTTGGCTTGTTCCATTTTAACTTTTTCTATGTTTTCCAAAAAGTCGTTACAGATGGCTATTCTTCTGTAAGAGCCTGACCAATAGCCTAGTATTACAGCGTTGTCGGGCAGTAAAGTGCCATTTGTAAGTCTGTTTTGCATAGAATTATCCCCACGGCGATCGTAAAGATTATCGGTGGCAAACTCTAAAAAGACCAGTCCGCAATAATTCCACCAGTCGGTGGGCACAACCTGCGTACCGTAGGTCATACTGCCTCTATACACGCCCGTTAGGGCAATTTTGGCATTGGGTTCAGAAGTCCAAAAATTATCTTTGGCAAAGGCGTTGCTGGGAAATTGTTCCAGTGCTTTTTCACAAGAAAATGAAATGGTCATCAATAACATCATTACTATGGTTTTAGCGTAGTAAGACGTTTTGGTGATAAGGTTATGTTTGAGATAGTTCATATCATTAAAATTTTAAATTGATACCAAAAGTATAAGTTCTTAAAATGGGATAGTAGTCGCCACCCGTATTGATTTCGGGATCCCAACCTTGTCTAAAGCTGTTAAAAGAGAACATGTTTTCTCCTGTAACGTAGAGTTTTAGATTGTTTAACCTCATCTTGTCAAGGATATTCTTAGGGACATTGTACCCAAGTTGAACATTTTTAACCCTTAAGTAAGCCGCATTGATGACCCAAAAGTCTGAGGTTACGGTATTTGGAGTTCCGCTATTGGTCACCTCTTCCAATCTCGGATAGGCTGGATACCTTGTGGGTTGGTCTGGATTAAATCTGCCATCCATTTGCCATTTTTGGATGTTGCCCAAGTTAAAAAACGCATAGCCAGCATAGCCCGTCAGGGTGCCGTTGACCCCCGCTACCCCCTGCATAAAAACTGAAAGGTCAAAATTACTATATGAAAGTCCTAAATTTGCACCGAAGGTATATTTTGGAATACGGCTTCCAAGATAAGCTCTGTCGTAGATTGGATCTACTTTGCCGTCTGGCACACCATTGGGGCCACTGATGTCTTTGTACCTGATGTCGCCTGCTTGTGGTCTTGGCGTAACGGCCGTTTGCAAGGGCCACGCGCTGATATCACTGGCATTTAGGAAAACACCGTCTGAAAGATACCCATAGTACATTTGCATGGGGAAGCCGATAAACAAATCAGAGCCATTGCCCACATAGCCGTTGGGTTGATTTACATTTCCCAGTCCCAAAGTCAGCACCTTGTTGTTGATAATTGAAAAATTTCCGTTAAAGGAATACTTCCAATTTCCTTTTTTACCTCGGTATCCCAAATCAAATTCCCAACCTGTGTTTTCAACAGCTCCTGTATTGGTTTCGCTAATACCTACTCCTAATACCGTGGACACACTCGAAGAGGGTCTAAAAAGAATGTCGCTTGTGCTTCTATTAAAATAAGTAGCATTGAAAGTGAGACTACCATTAAAAAAACTGGATTCTAAGCCCAAGTCATAGGTTTCTGTGGACTCCCACTTGATGTTAGGGTCACGATAGAGGGCATAGGCTGCGCCTGTGCTTACGGTGTTACCAAAAGGGTAATTCCTGCCCGAGTTTAGCACTTGTTGGTAAGGATAATTTCCAATATTTTGGTTGCCCAATACGCCCCACGAAGCCTTCAATTTCATATCGGTAATCCAAGTAAGTGGTTTCATGAAAGCTTCTTCCGAAATTCTCCAACCTACCGCGGCCGATGGGAACGTAGCGTATTTGTTTCCTGACGGAAACCTCGAAGAGCCGTCTCTACGTACGGTAGCCTCAAATAAGTAGCGCTCATTGAAGCTGTATTTAGCTCTTGCAAAGAGCGACTGAATAGCCCAAGCTGCATCAAAACCACCTACAAGCTGATTAGTAAATCCGCCCATATCCAACACCGTATAGTCATTGCTCGGAAAATCTTGTCTGTACCCATTAAAATAAGACTCATTTTGCTCCTCAAACGAATAACCTGCCAACAAACTAAAGCTGTGTTTATTGATTTCTTTGGCATATTCGCCTGTATATTGCATGGTTTTGAAAATCACTTTGTCGCTCGATTGGTTCAAATACGCTTGACTCTGAAAAACATTGGCATTTAATCGTTGTGAAGCCAAATAAGAGCGTTGCTCAAATAACGAAAAATTATACCCTCCAATAGCCGATAGGGTCAGACCATTGATGGGTCTCCAATCCAACTTACTATTGATACCAAATCTTGAGTTGGGGTTTATCAAATAGGAGTCGGAGGCAAGCCAAGAGACGGGTGTACCGCCGCTTTCGGGACCTACGCCATAATCGCCGTTGGAGGCTTGTCCTACGAAAATAGAAGGGTATCTAATGGCATTCTGAATGAGCTGATCTAAGAAGCCTCCTCCTTTATTAGCGGTGGCTTGTGGCTCTTTACGGGTTTCTAATGCGCCAAATATGCGGGTGTTTAACTCGATTTTATTACTTAGCTTATTTTGCATCGTCAATCGCTGATTGTAGCGTGTGAAGCTATTTTTTGCTACAATTCCTTCCTGGTTCAAAAATCCACCTGATAGGTAGAAACGGTTTTTATCGTTTCCGCCATTCAACGTAACCGTATGCGCTGTTTGTAAACCCGACCTCGAAAAAATTTCCTCTAAAAAACGGGTATTGGGAAAGTTGTCAGGGTCGCTTTGATTGCGATATTTTTCAATCGCATCGGGTGAAAAACTCTGACTTCCTGAGGCAATGTTGTACATGGCAGCATAGTCGGCAGAACTGACAAAATCAGGAAAAGCAGTAGCATCGTTGAAACCCACATAGCCATCATAACTGACAGATAGCTTGTCGGATGTACCGTTTTTGGTGGTAATCAAAATAACGCCATTAGCAGATCTCGCACCATAAATAGCGGCTGAAGAGGCATCTTTCAGAATAGATATTGTTTTTATATCATTGGGGTTGATGTCGTTCATTGTTCCTGCAATTCCATCTATCAAAACAAGCGCATCGGGTGTAGCGCCAAAAGAACCCACACCTCTTACTCGAATTTGCCCCCCACTTGCCCCTGGGCGACCTGTATTTTGAATCACAGTGACTCCCGGCATTTGCCCTGTGATGGCCTGAGATGCCTGGGTAACAGGGCGGTTGTCAATATCTTTTGAAGAAATTTGTGAGACAGAACCGATTACATTCACCTTTTTTTGCGTACCATAGCCTACTACTACCACTTCTTCAAGGGCTTTGTTATCTACTTTCAGGCTTACATTGAGCTGTGTTCTATTTCCCACTACTACTTCCTGCGACAAATACCCCACAAACGAAAATACCAAAACGGCCTCACCATTAGGAACATCAAGTTTATATTTTCCATTAGGGTCAGTACTTGTACCGCGTTGCGTTCCCTTCACCAAAATACTCACCCCCGGCAATCCAGCTCTGTTTTCATCGGTGACGGTGCCTGTGACGGTTTGTTCATTTTTTTCGGGGGATAGCATCCCCACTTTTTCTACGTTTGGGATTACTTCCTGTTCCGTTTTGCTTTTTTTAAGCAGGATTCTGTTCTCAATGACTTCGTATTCAATGGAGATAGGTTTCAAGATTTCGTCCAAAACCGTTGACAATCGGCGATTGCCCCCGTTTAAGGATACGCGTTGGTTGGATTTAATTTTGGTACTGTAAACAAACTTTACCTCCGCCTGTTTTTCGATTTGGCCGAGAATCTCTCTCAATTCGAGTCGCTCTCCTACCACTGATATAGTACGATTGATTACCTCTTGGGCGTGGGTGTCGCGTGCCCAGGTTATGCTGCCGCATAGTACGACCAAGAGCAATTGCGCAAATGTAATTTTCATAGTTTTCCACAAATGTTTGGGAATCAGTAAGCGTTTTTTCATAGATTTACTTGTTTTTTAATGAGAAATAATTGAAAAACAGGCCCCCTCCCACAGATTGGCGTTTGTAGAGGGTGTCACTTTTGAGTCAAAAATGCTACGAACATTTTTGACTCTTTTTTTTACTAACAGCCGTCACCGTAGATAAATACGACCGTGCCGCGCTTTTCGTAGGTCGCATCTATGGATTTACAGATAAGCTCCAATTGCGTAAACATAGACAGTCCGTTTAGGTCGGCAGTGATGTGACAGCCTTTAGCGTTGGGATTGGCAATCATAAACTCAAGGCCGTATAATTTTGAAAGTGCATCCAAAACTTGTTCAAGGGAGGCTTCCTGGAAGTCGAGCTGGGGTGGAGCTCTCTCAACGCTGACAATTGGCACGGGGTCATCAACGATACTCGGAACGATGTTTCTGGAAACCACATCAAACACTACCCGTTGGTTGGTTGTGAGAATGACCCCGTTGCGTTCGGCGGGGCGGTTGGGCTTTTCGGCATAGACTGATACTTTCCCCGTCGTGACCGACACTTCAATGGTTTTTGCTTTGTCATAATGTTTAATACGGAAACTTGTTCCGAGTACTTCTGTGGTCAATTCGCCCGTGTAGACCACAAAGGGCTTGGTCACGTTTCGTTTTACCTTAAAAAACGCTTCGCCGATGAGGTGTACTTCCCGTTTGGCTTTATTATAGTTTTTGTCGTAGATGATACTGCTGTTTTGTTTCAGCATGACCACCGTGCCGTCTTCCAGTCGGACTTTCTGCTCTAACATGGTTGTGTTTTTTATTTCAATCCCTACGTGTTCAGGATTGTTGAGTACGGTTGTTTCCTTGTTTTTGGGAGCGTTATCGGTTGAAAACCATACAACTCCTACCACTAAGCAGGCCGCGATTCCCGTCAACCATGCCATTTTAATCATAAAGCCATTGGATGCGGGTCGAATCTGGGCTTGAATGTTTTGCCAGATTCGTTTTTCAATCTCTTTTTTTTGTGATTGTAAGGGAGGGAGGGGGAGCTGTTTGGGTTGTGTGTTGTACCAATCCATCAAAAGTTGGTCTTCTGTTGGGGTGGTTCGGCCTTCCAAATATCGTTTCGACAAATCGTTGAATTCTTGCTGTGTCATGTCTTGGTGTGTTAAAGGCATTTAATTGTCGGATTGGAAGGGTTTGAGGTTTTCTTTCAAAAACTTCAGTGATTTAGTAATGTGATACTCAACGGCTTTCTCGCTGAGGTTGAGGCCAAGCGCAATTTCTCGAACCGATTGATTTTCGAAGCGGCTACGTTTGAAAACTTCGGCGCTTTTTTCGGGCAAACGGCTCAGAACGTTTTCGACCGCCGCCGATAATTCGCTGAAATTGACGATTTCGTCGGTGGTGTAATGTTGATGAATTTCCTGGAAAATGAGATATTCTTGGTATTTCCGGTAGCTAATCTGCGACTTGATATAGTCATAGACCTGATTTTTGATGGCAATGGTCAAGTA
>JAIXPV010000117.1 GCA_027486105.1 Runella sp.
ATTATTCCCTCAAAGAAACGGAAATATTTAGTTTTCGCCGATAGATTTCATAAACTCTTCTACATATTGCTCCCCAACGGGTATGATAGCCTCTCCTATGTGAATTTTTAGATTTCTTACCGACTGAATTTTATCCAACGAAACAATGTAAGATTTATGTACCCGCATGAATTCGTGCGAAGGAAGTTTTTGCTCAATCCCTTTCAGAGTCATACGCGTAATGACTGGATGGCGCGCCGAGGTAAGGTAGATTTTTACGTAATCCTTCAATCCTTCGATGTAGTTGATTTCATCATAACGAATTTTTACGAGTGCATAATTAGCGTTCACAAAAAAGTGCGTCGACAATAGCTCAGAGGCTGGAGTCTGCTGTCGCAATTTAAAGAGTTCGAATGCTTTATTGGCTGCCTTCAAAAACCGTTCAAACGAAACGGGTTTAAGTAAATAGTCAACCACGTCCAACTCAAATCCTTCCAGCGCGTATTGCTCATACGCCGTGATAAAAATGACCATCGGAGACGATGATGGTCCTTGCAACGATTTCAAAAATTGGACGCCTGTAATACCCGGCATTTGAATGTCTAAAAAAATCAAATCCGCATTCTGTTCGTGCAGTATGTCCATTGCCTCAAAAGCATTTTGGCTGCTTGCCACCAGTTCTAAAAAGGGAACCTGACGGATATTATCTTCCAAAAGTTCGAGCGCCAAAGGCTCATCATCAACGGCAATACAGCGAAGTTTATTCATAACTCAGTAGTTAAAATTGATACTAGACACTTCCATAGGGCAGCCTGTTACTTTAATGTAATTTCCACTTCCGTAATGAAGATATCCTTCTCCTTAGATATTTTAAATGTATGTTGCTCTGGATAAAGCAGTTCCAATCTACGACGAACGTTGGCCAAGCCTATACCCGAACTCCCATCCTTCGATTCCACAAAATCGCTGTTGAATCGGTTTTGTACTCTAAAATGCAGCTTATGTTTGTTGGTCGCCAGCGTAATTTGGATGTAAGGTTCTCTAATAAAACCCGTACCGTGTTTAAAGGCGTTTTCCACAAACGGAATCAATAGCATAGGCTCGAGCGCTAAGCCATTGGTGGGCGTTGCAAAGTCCATTTCTACTTTAACTTTATTACCAAAACGCATTTGTTGTAGTTCAACGTAGCTCTTGAGGTAATTCATTTCTTTATCCAAGGGTATTCTGGCATCATCAGAGTCATAGAGCATATATCTTAGCAAATCCGACATTTTGACAATCATGGGTTCCAACAAATCTGACTTCTTACGGGCCAATGCTGCCAAGCTGTTCATCAGATTGAACATAAAGTGCGGGCTTATCTGTGAACGCAAAAACGACAGCTCAGATTGTAAACGTACTTTTTCCTGCTCATTTTGAAGCCGATGCTCGCGTTGGTAATCACTTAATAATTGAAAACAGGTGCTGACTCCAATGACTGAAATGAGCGAATAAAAAGTAGAATATGTAAACCAAGTCCTTGGTGCAAACCCCATCATCCAATAACGAAAGAAATACGTAATCGTTAGAACAACAATAAAAGTGGTCAGGATGATAAGCAAATAAATACCCAAACCGTGCTTTTTAAAGACTTTGGGGAGCAAAACCTCAGAATTAGCGTAAAATATCAGCACTGAAAAAAACTGACTAAAATAGAAAGTCATTTGCCAAATTCGCTCTTTTTCTTCGTTAGTCAGCTTAGAAGGCGTATCAGCAGCTGGTTGCTGAGATTGAATCAAAATGAAAGGCAAAAAGATAAAACAGGCCCAAAAGAAAATATGCGTAAAGACAACCAGAAGTTGCCGCCAGCGTATTTTACCAGGAGGAGCAGGCAAAGTAAGAGTTGGGGCTGACATAACAATACGATTTAAATATCAGAAAAGAGTTGATGAGTCACTAAATTTAATATAATTTTAATCAAGCTCTAGCTGAAAGTTAGCAAATAACAGTTTTTCTGTTTGTAGGAAGCGACGTCTAGTAAGAATTTTTAGACGAAATTGCATCTGACGGGGATAATCAAGGCATAAGATTATTGGGTTGTCTTTAGCCCAGTTCTATCACCTTTCCCGAAATGTTCTGTTTCATTTTTTCGGGAATAACATTCAAAATTTCGGTTTTCATTGCTTCAATAATGCTCTTTTTGAGGTGATGCCGGAGCATCACAAGGCTGACCTCACGGGTGGGCTTAGGCGTGTGAAAATGACGAACCTGCAATCGCTGCTTTACTGTTAAATCCCGAAGCGACAACTCGGGCAATATCGTTACGCCTCCGTAATGTTCCACCATCCGTTTGAGGGTTTCGATACTTCCTGCCTCGTATTCAAAATTGCGCATGTGTGAATTTTGCTTACGTAACTCACAGATATTCAGGATTTGTCCACGTATACAATGTCCTTCTTCCAAAAGCCAAAGATGGTTGGGGTCGATGTCTTCCGAAAGGATAAATTCTTTTTGGTATGCTTTTTCTGATTCTGAAAGGTAAGCCACAAACTCCTCGTAAAAAAGGGGGTACTCTGTAATTCGCTCGTCCTGCAAGGGGGTCACCACGATTCCCACGTCGAGCAAATCTTTGTTTAGTTTAGAAATAAGCTGTTCGGTAGTCAGTTCGATTACTTTTAGCTTTACCTGCGGGTATTTTTTAATAAAATTATCCAAAAACAACGGCAAAAGGTACGGCGCAAGCGTGGGGATAATTCCTACCCGAATCTCGCCGGCTACGGTTCCGCGGTGTTCGTCGACTATGTCCTTAATTTTGGCTGACTCGCGCAACAAAAGCCGCGCTTGTTTAATGACCAACTCGCCTATTTCCGTCGGGACGACGGGTTGTTTACTGCGGTCAAAAAGTTTTACGCCCAACTCATCTTCCAATTTTTGGACTTGCATACTCAGTGTCGGCTGCGTTACGCAGCAGTTTTCGGCCGCCATGGCAAAATGTCGATACGTATCCAAGGCAACCAAATATTCAAGTTGTACGAATGTCATAGATTTTAACTATCAATACATCAATATTATTGATTTGATTCATAAAAGACCTAAAGGTACATTTGTATGCAAAGATTTAATGAATAAACTTCACATTCTGTAGCTACATTTCCACAAGTTTGGGCATAGATGCTAGACTCTAAAAACACGAATTAACACTTACCTAACGTATGAGATAAATAGTAATAAGAAGGTCTGGTAGGGTTACCAGACCTTTCTTATTTTTACACAAAAACCGTTTTCATTCTTCTCAAAACTTCTTCTAGTGTAGCGCGAGTACAGGCAAAATTGAGTCTGATAAAACCTGGTTCTCCAAAGATTGCGCCATCATTGATACCAACACCTGCCTCTTCGAGTCGTTTGGCTACGTCGGTTAGGCCACTTTCACGAGTGTCAATCCATGCCAAATAAGTAGCCTCCAACGGTCTCATTTTCAACCCTTTCATTTTATTGACTGCCGCCAAAAGTAAAGCATGATTCGCTTTTAAATATTCCAACAGCTCCTCATACCACGAAGCTCCGTCGCGGTAGGCCGCCAACGCCGCTTCGTATGCATACGCCGAAAGCATAGGCATCAACCCCGCTTTGGTACGAACAAACTTAGCACGCAGCTCCTCATCGGCAATCACCACCAACGAACAACCCAAGCCCGCCAGATTGAAGGTTTTGCTTGGAGCCAATAACGTAATGCTGTTTTGAGCTGCTTCGGGGCTGAGTGTGGCGTAGGAAATGTGCTTTTTGGTATCGTCCATTATCAAATCACAATGGATTTCGTCCGAACAAACGACAATGCCATGACGTTGACAAATGTCATGCAACCGCTGCAGTTCATCTCGGCTAAACATCGTACCCACTGGATTGTGGGGGTTGCAAAGCAAAAACAGCTTGGTGTTTGGCCTAATGGCCGCTTCAATCGCCTCAAAATCAAGCGTCCAACGGTCGTTTTCTAATTTTAAAGGTACTTTCTGCAATTCACGATCAGCCATTTCGATTTCAATCATAAACGGATGATACACCGGCACCGCCGTCATTACCCCTTCACCTACCTCCGTAAAGGCCCTAATCGCCAGACCAATGGCTGGTACTAAACCACCCAGCCATAGCATCCATTTTTTTTCAATTTCCCACGAATGACGCGTTCGAAGGCGCTCTATAATGACCTCATTCAATTCATCAGGACAACGTGAATAACCAAAAACTCCATGTTGAGTAACTTTATTTAACGCTTCAATGATGGGAGGTGCGGCCTGAAAATCCATGTCGGCTACCCAAACTGGCAGGACATTCTCAGGATATTTATCCCATTTAAAACTATTGGTGTGGCGACGGTTGATTTCTGTATCGAAAATACTCATTATTAATAAAGGTAGGCAATACTTGGTAGTAAGTAGCTGGATTGATTTTGACGCTTAAAACTCATTTAATTAACATTCTATTCCTAGCCCAATCTAGTGGGTTGGTTTATCCTGCGCGGGGGCAGAAGCATGATAATCATGCTGAATCATTTGGGCGTATTTTTCCATTAGTTCAAGCACACGCGCTCGAGTTGTGGAACGTACAATAAGCCCCACGTGGTATTCTTCGTTCATTCGCCATATGATTTCAGGGTCATTGAATGGCGATGAATCGGGCCATTGCTGACGGGCCAACGAAATGATAATTCCAGAATAATCATCTCTGACCTCGGGCAACGAATAGCTTTCTCCTTTGGCCAAGGCGTTTTCTACTTTGGCCCATTCCTTCCATAAATTAATGCCTGATGACATTTCTACCATTTCGGCCAAGTGCGCCCCTCCTACCCGAGATGCCGTTTCCAGAAAATAAAATTCTCCGTCTTCATGGCACTTAATAACTTCTGTATGTGAAGCACTGTAGTTCATGTTAAATGCTTTAAGCACCTGCTCATTCATTTTTTTGAGGGCTTTGGCATCCTTAGAATTAAATTCTACCGTCACGGAGCGAAAGATTCCGCCTCCGTGCGCCACTTCAAACGGAGTATTGAGGTACTCACTACTGCGCTGAAATAGCACCTTCCCACCCAGCGTTAACGCATCGACGTGATAGACGGCCCCTGGTTTAAATTGTTCTATCAAAAACAAGTGCCGTTCTTCGCCCAAGCTGTGGATGGTCTGCCACGCCTCATCAAAACTATACACTTTTTTTATGCCAGCCACCGAGGCTTCTGCGCGGGGTTTAATGACCCAAGGTGGAGTAGATGCCCGCAAATAATCCGTAATCTCTACATCATTAAACAAAGCACTGAACACGGGCACTTTTATTCCCGCGTCACGGGCCTGCACCCTCATAGCCAACTTATCACGAAAATAACGAGCCGTGGTTTGACCCATGCCCGGAATCCGAAAATGCTCCCGAATGGTAGCCGCTTTGTCCACGTCAAAATCATCCAAGGCCACCACCCGGTCTATTTTTCGGGTACGCATCACGTAAGCCATACCTTTAATCATGTTCTCAAAGTTGGAAAGCGTATTGGAATCATCTTCCAAATAAAAAATCTCATCTATAGATTCGTAGGGCCACGCTTTGCCTTCGGTTCTTTTGGCCGTCAGCAGATAGACCGTGTTGCCGGCTTCCTTGCAGGCCCGCATAAAATCCCCTCCTTTAAAGTAACAAGTAATACAGAGAAACGTAAGGCTCATAGGTTCTCAAGTTTGTGTTTTAGGACAATTTATGACCTCCCCCAACTAGGCGTATGACTAGGTTGATTAAAAAGAATGTGTTTCCTTTGCGGGGACTTTTCAAACATACAAACTATCAACCTTTCAACCAAACGCAGGCTGTGAATTTCCCCGTTTTCGTGGCTCGTCGCATACGTCAGCCTCAGCAAGCCACTTTCTCGGCTACTGTTTCTCGAGTAGGCATTGCCTCCATCGCCTTAGGGGTTGCCGTAGGTATTGTGGCCCTATCCGTCTTATTTGGGTTTAAAGGCACCATTTATCAAAAGGTTTTTCTTTTTGGCTCTCATATTCAGGTCTCCAAACTATCGCTCAACCAATCATTTGAAGAGTCCCCAATTTTACTACATACGCCCGTCTATGATCAATGGCAAAAAATCCCAGGGATTCGCCACCGGCAAGCCGTTGCGCACAAGGCGGGTATACTTAAAACCCCCGACGAACTGCAAGGGGCCGTTATCAAGGGTGTAGGTCGTGATTACGACTGGGATTTATTGAAAGAAAGTTTGGTTGAAGGCCGTCCTATTCAATTTTCGGATACTTCTTACGCCGAAGAAATTATTCTGAGTCGGATCATTGCCCAAAAATTAAACTTAAAAGTAGGCGACAACGTCGTGATGTATTTTGTCCAGAATCCTCCACGGGTACGCAAACTCAATATTGTTGGCATTTACGAAACCAATCTCGAAGAATTTGATAATCAGCTGGTTTTGGGAGACATTGGCTTGGTGCAGCGTCTCAATGGCTGGGGGGCAGATTCGGTCGGAGCGTACGAATATTTTGTCAATGATTTTGACCAATTGGAATCATCGGCCAAAACCTTATACGGACAACTTCCCTCCGATATGCGCATGGAACGGGTCACGGACAGGTTTCGGCCTTTGTTTGAGTGGCTCCAATTATTGGACCAAAATACGAGTGTTTTATTGGTCTTGGTACTGTTTGTTACGTGTTTCAACATTGCTTCGGTTTTGCTCGTCATGATGATGGAACGCACTCCGATGGTGGGCCTCCTTAAAACGCTCGGCAGTCCCAATGCACAAATACGGCGCATCTTTTTTTTCGTAGGTATTCAACTGTCTATCAAAGGTTTACTCATCGGAAACCTCATTGGTATTGGCCTCTGCTGGGTTCAATCCCGTTTTAAGCTTATTCCCCTCGACGCCACAAATTATTTTATGAATACGGTTCCCATCGTATTTGATTGGAAAGCCATTTTGTTGCTCAATGCGGGCATTATTATGCTCATTGCGCTCATTTTACTCCTACCCACGCTAATTATCAGTCGAATCAGGCCCGTACAGGCCTTGGTGTTTAAAAAATAAGACAACTGTTCAAAAGTCATTTCTGCAGAGAACGTTTAATAAATCAGAGAGAAAATCGAGCTGGTACATACGTGAAATCATTAATTTGGGTGTTTGATTTGAAACAGCCATTTAACAATGAAATTCACCTACGCCATTCTAGTTGCGCAGGCTACTGCGTGCCTTGCTATTGTCGGTTGCAAAAGCCCTCAGGCCAGTATTGGGGCACCCGAACAATTAACCGTAAACATCA
>JAIXPV010000633.1 GCA_027486105.1 Runella sp.
CCAAAGAATACCTCAAACTCGCCTTGCAAAGCGACAATGCCTATTATTTCAAACATATTTTGGCCATTACGTTTACCAAGGCCGCCACGCGTGAGATGAAAGACCGCATCATGGTCAAGTTGGAGGCGTTTGCCAACGACCACGAAGACCCGATGCTGCACGACATCATTCAGGAGTTATACCCCGAATCCCTTGCCGACCGTGAAG
This sequence comes from Runella sp., assembly GCA_027486105.1. Classification (GTDB taxonomy): domain Bacteria; phylum Bacteroidota; class Bacteroidia; order Cytophagales; family Spirosomataceae; genus Runella. Next base: position 208 of record JAIXPV010000633.1, read on the forward strand.
GAGCCTACAAACTCCGCGAACGGGAGATTCGGAATCGGGCCAACCGTGTTTTTAAACAAATTCTACACGATTACAGTGATTTTTCCATCCTGACCATCGATAGTTTTGTGCAACGGGTGGTGAGCGCGTTTACCGACGAACTGGGGATTCCGTTTTCGTTTGAGGTGGAGATGGAAGCAGGTGAGTTGCTGCTGATGGCCGTAGAACGAATGCTCGAAAAAACGGGCGACGACGCTTATACCGAGTTGACGGACATTCTCGAATCTTTTTATTTGGAAGCGGGGCAGGAGGGAAAAAATTACCATAGCCTGCCCGAAGCGATGGCGGGTTTTGCCAACGATTTGCTCAATGAGCAACGCTACGCCGCCATCATGAAAAATGCGCATTTGTCGGCCAAGGATTTTAAAAAAATTCGGCGACAACTGGTGAGCGCGTTGCGCAAGTGGGAAAACCAACTGGTGCAATGGGCCGAAAAAGGGCACCAGCTCATCCTAGAAAGTGGCTTGGACGAGAAAGATTTTTCGTACGGAACGGTGTTTCGGTATTTCAAAAAACGCACCGATGCTACCGAAGCGATGACCGAGCCAGGAGCGCGTGAAAAGGACGCTTTTGAAAACGATAAAGGCTGGCTTACCAAAACCGCCCGCCCGTTTGTGGTCGAAGCGGTGGCGCAGATAAAACCCCAATTGGTGGATTTTTACGAACGAATAGAAGAAAATCGTCGGGCCGTTGGTGGGCATTATTTTTTGTACCAACAACTCATTCCGCACCTGTATCACCTGTCGCTGCTAAATGAAATTAAGGAAGAATTTGACCGTCAGTTGCGGGAAAATAACCGTGTGCATATCTCGGAGTTTAACCAAAAAATATTGCAAATTGTGACTGAAGACCCCGTACCGTTTATTTATGAGCGGATGGGGGAGAAGTATAACCATATTTTAATTGACGAGTTTCAAGATACATCCAAATTGCAATTTGCCAATGTGTTGCCGCTGATTGACAACAGCCTCGGCTACGATCATTTCAACCTCGCCGTGGGGGATTCTAAGCAGGCCATTTATCGTTTTCGGGGCGGCGATATGGACCAAATTATCGCGCTGCATTCTCAAAATCTTGGCCGATTGGCGCAATCTTTGGGCGACAGCGAGTTGACGGTGGAGCGCCTAGAAAGCATTCGGTGGCATTTGACGGGCGATGTGCTACGGGTCAATCGTCGGAGTGCCAAAGAAATCATTGAATTCAATAACGCATTTTTTGGCAGAATTGAAGAACTCTACCGCGACCAATTTCCGCTTTCGCACGATGTGTTTGAGCAGGTAGCGCAGGAGTTGCCGCCTAATCCCAAAACGGGTGGCGAAGTGCAGATTGAATTTATTCCCGCCCTAAATAACGACACTCACGACGACGACGATACGCCCGCTATGATTAACCGAACGCTCGCCCTGATTCAGCAGGCAACCGAAATTGATGGGTTTAGCGTGGGCGATATTTCGGTGCTGTGTCGATACAAAAAAGATGCAAAAAAAATAGCTAATCACCTGAAAGAGAATGGATACAATATCATTTCCGACGATTCGCTTTCGTTGCGTTTTTCGGGGGCAGTCAATTTAGTGACGGCCTTCATGCGTGTGCTCGTCAAGCCAGATAGTCGCTTGGATAAGTACGAAGCGCTGTATTTATTTTTCCGAATGATTGTCAAACGTATTCCTGACAACCAAGATAATCAACGTCTGAAAACAGTGGTGGAATCGCACGATGTGCGAGAGTTTTACGTGTTTATCAATGAATGTCTACGGCAAGTTAAAGCCGAAGCGGGCGAACTGAAAGAAGGCGAAGTGATTGATGCGTTTTTGAATCCGTACCGATTGCTCCAAATCAGTGCGTATGAGCTAGCCGAAAAATTGGTGCAGACGTTTGGGTTGTTTGAAATCGTGGAAGAACGCGATTATCTGTTTCGTTTTCTGGACGTGGTTTTGGAATTCAACACCAAACGGGGCAGTCATTTGGCCGATTTTCTGGATTATTGGGAAACCCAAAAAGAGAAGATTTCTATTTCGGCACCGTCAGACCCCAACGCGATTACGGTGCAAACCATCCACCGATCCAAAGGCCTGGAGTACCCCGTGGTGATTGTACCCTACGCCGATTGGGATTTTGTGCCCAGTGCCAAGCGCGATTCGATGTGGGTCAATCTTGATCAATCAGAGGAGTTGAGCGTTGGTGGTTTTAGTACAAAAGACGTAGAAAGCGGCGAAATGATCGAACAGGCGGAGACCAAGTGGCTCCAAACGGGTTCGGTACAGGTAAAAGAAACGTTATTGCAGACCACCGACTCGGTAGCATTTCAGTATAAGGAGGAGCGTGAGCGCGTATTTGTTGAAAACCTAAACCTGTTGTACGTGGCGTTTACACGTCCGACCAAAAAACTGTACGTGTTGGCCAAAGAAGAAAACTTTGCCAAAATCAAATCTCCCCGTAAAGTAAGTTATTGGCTGTATCAGTATTTGGAAAGCACATCAGAACCCGAAATCGGAAGCCTTGAAACCCATGCCAAACTCACACCGCGCACCCCTCACGGCACCGTTCAGGCGCCCACTTTTTATGTCCCGCAGATTATTTCTACGGACCGCAGCCGCGAGTTGCGCCTGCGGCGCTTGGCCAACCGCATCTTTGACGTAGAAACGTTTGAGAAAAAACGCGACCACGGCAACAAAGTTCACTACGCTCTTTCGATGGTACGTACACCCGACGACGTTCCCTCGGCCTTGGTGCGAATGCAAACGGAAGGTATGATTGAGCAACTCGAAGCTGAAGATATTCGTAAAAGTCTGGATAAAATTCTTCATCACCCTGATTTGCAGGGGCTTTTTGAGGTAGAGTCCAACGTCATCAATGAGCGGGAAATTTTAACCCCCGATGGCAACATTCACCGCCCCGACCGGGTGGTGCATTTGAATGACCGAGTCGTAATCGTCGATTATAAAACGGGTATTCCGCTCGAAAGTCACATTATTCAGATAAAACGGTACGCCAAACTTTTTTACGAAATGGGCTACCCAAGGGTAGAATCGTTGTTGGTTTATATTGAGCGAAATGAGGTAATCCGGGTATGAATATTAAATTTTGTGTTTTTTTTAGTATTGGGGTGACTTTTTGGATGGTTTTTGCGTATATCATGTATAGATAAACAAGCCCCAACCCTCCACTACATTATGGACCCTTTTTTTTACTTTGACGAAGATGAGTTTGAAACCCCTGAACCCGTAATGCTCGTTGCGGAAAGCGAGGTTATTTCATCAACCTATACACAGGATAACGTGAATATGTCTGCTCAAAATAAGGCGAGTTGCGATAAATAAATTCTAGTTGCGCCGCGCCGCTTTTGGCGAAAGTGTCGTCTGTCTTTTTTCTTTCTTCCAACTTTCGTTTCAGTGCCGCATTTTTGCGTAGCATTTCAGCCGCAATATCTTCAAAAACGTAGGCTGAAAAATGTTCTTTTTGTCCTAAGATGCTATCGAAAAAATTCCACGAAAAAAACGAGTCGGGGCCTTGGGGTTCAAGGGTTTCGATGATATAACGGTTTGATTTTTGGTTGGTTTCAATAAGATAATCTCCTTTGTAAAACTGTATTTTCTGCGTCTCTTTTCTAACCGTTACGCCAGTGTGGTTGTAATGGCCTTCGTAGGGCTTTTGGGGGATTTTGTAATCTTCAATATAGTACACTTCCACTTCTATTTCGGTATCTTTTTCTAAAGCTTTTAGTGTTACTCCGTTGATTTTGAGGAGTTCGGCCACCCTGACCCAACTTTGAGGCAACACATAGGCGTTTGGTTTCTGAACCGTCAGATCGGCTACGTAGTGGTCAAAAAAGGGAATACGTTTGGTAAAAGGTTCGCTGCGCTCATAATACAAACGATTTAGTCCGCTCACTTCGCTGGGTTTGTACTTGGCTGCAAAGCCTTTGAAAGTAATCGAATCGGCCACGCTGCGGTCCAGTTTCCAGCTTAACGGAAATGACGTTTGGACCGCCACGGCTTCGTCGGCTTTTTGTTTGTTGGCAATCAGCGTTTTAGCGTGTTTGGTACTCAGGTTCAGCGTCGTTTCCATAAACACGTAAGTTCCTTTGACCCGCGTAGGATAATCCTTGAGCATGTGCAATTCAACCACGAAGGTTTCGCAATTGAACAGTGAGGCGTAGCCCGAACTATACCTAGGGGCATCGTTGAAGCCTGCATAACCCGTTTCGGGGGTGCTACCAAATGCATTTACGTAGGGCACGGGGTCAAAACCAGATTTTGATAATTGAGCGTCCAACGCGGGTTTAAACTCTTTGGTAAAAAAGGTCGAAACAATCGGGTTGAACTTGTCTTTCTGGGTCGGGAAATACGTGACAGCGTGCTGGTAATCAGCGCCATTGGAGGTGTGATTGTCTACGATGATGTGAGGCTTCCAGGTCTGAAACATCTTTTGCCACGACTCCGAATTTTTAGAATCTGTTTTGATAAAATCGCGGTTTAAATCATAATTCCGTGAATTGGCCCGAAATCCGTAACTGTTGGGGCCGTTCTGATTTGGGCGCGATATGCCTCGGTTAAGCATACCATCTATGTTATATACTGGCACAATGCACAGCAACACATTGTGGGGCAGCATTTTCTTTTCCAGCAGTTCCCGCGCCCACATCATGCTGGCGTCGATGCCTTCGGGTTCGCCAGGGTGAATGCCGTTATTGATTAAAAGTGTTACTTTATCAGCCTGCGGCTTGAAGACTTTATTTGCCGATAACACAAACAAATGCAGCGGTTTGCCAATGTCGCTCGTGCCTACTTCGAGTAGCGTGGCTTGGTCATATTTTTGGTCTAAGGCTTGGTAAAAGCGGATGACTTCGTCGTAGGTAGCGGTTTCTTGCCCTTTGCTTTTTTCGTAGGAAGTGATTTGGGCAAAGAGTATATTGGACAGCAAAAGCAGTAACAATAACTTTTTCATAAGCTGGGAAATAGATGAAGTGTTTGGGTTTATTGACAAAATTTTGGGGCAAGTATCGGAAAAAAAATAGACGGAACATCCAGCCTTACCGTCCGCAAATTTCTTTATAATCGCAATATTGACAGGCTTGCATATGGTCAGTTTTACGGAAAGGCTCGTCGGTATTGAGCAGTTTTTCGGTGATAAACGCCCTCAGATACTCTTCCGAATGCGCCACGTAACTTTCAGGGTCGTTGGCTTGGTCAAATTGCAGGGGATTTTCGATGAAACCTCGTTTAATATTTCGCAATGAATAAAATCCAGACGTTACCTCATAATTGTCCAAATGAAAATCCTGACCGCGTAGGTTGAGGCCCTGGTCGCGTAGCATCTGTTTGTAAATCAGGTACTGATAAATCCATAATTGCCTGATTTTTTCGTAGTTACTGTTGCTGCCAGAGGTCATAATGTCGGCCAGTTTATCGGGCGTAACTTTGGGGAGTTGTTCAATTTTCCCCGTTTTATAATCGGCTACACGAATGACGTTATCCACCAACTCAATGCGGTCAATTTTTCCCGCCACTTTAAACAAAATTGTCTTGTCGCCCCATTGCAGGGGCAGCGTTGCCGAGAGTTTTCGCTCGGTAGCTAGCACTACCAGCGACTCGTTGCGCGTACGCTGCTCCCGCAAGAAATCCACCACCGTTTGTTCGGCCACTTGATACAACAGCCGATTGATGCCCGACTCGGCATCGTAACCACCAAATTGTTTATCAAATTCTTCGCGTAAAATCGCCTTTACTTCTTCGTCGGTGATGGGTTTGTTTTCCATCAGGTATTCTAAGTCGATGCGTTCTAACACTTTGTGAATCCAAGAACCAAAGTCGGCTGAACCAATGCGTTCCTCCACTTCTTCGTCTTCCGACACGCCCGCAATGCGGCTAAAATAATACTGGAGCGAGCATTTTAGGTACTGGTTTAAATGGGTGGCATACAACCCGTCTTTTTCGAGAGAGGCAATGAGAAAGGTAATCGTTTCGGGCGTTTTGGGTACGGTCCAATCAATTGTAGCGGCCTTTTGGCGCGCTATCTGCACTTTTGGTTCTTCGACAGCTTCCTGTTTGTCGGCCTCCTTAAACATCACCATCATCTCCTGATACCTGATGGTGCCTTTATCTTTTGTCATGGGCACCAACTCGTGTTCTAGCTGACGAATAAAACGGCTTTTTTCGCCTCCATTATAGGTACTTGGATCGGTAACGTACACGAGGTGAATATCTTTGGCGCGTTGGAGCAAGCGATAAAAATGGTAAGACATCACCGCGTCTTGGTCGCGGTAAATGGGCAAGCCCGCTTCTTGGGCAATGTCCCACGGAATGAGCGAGTTTTGACGTTTTGAAGCAGGAAAAATCCCTTCATTCATCGAAAGAATAATGATGCGTTCAAAATCCAGCGCCTGTGTTTCGAGCATCCCCATGATTTGCAACGGACTGACGGGCTCACCGCTGAAAGGGATGCGCGTTTGGCGGATGAGCTCATACATAAAAGCCTTGAAAGTCCGTAAGTTCAGCTTCTCGGCGTGGCTTGAATTGAGGGTGGTTTCGAGTTGTTTTAGCAGGGTATAAAACAAATACAGGTACTCCGTCTCAATGGCGTTTTGGGTGTCTTTGTACACTTCGCGCAGCAAGTCGATGATGACGTACAGCGCTTTGATGACGGTGTGTGGGTTGTCGTCCCAGCGGCCAAACAGCGCCACAAAAAGCGGGTGATTTTCGCCCCACTCCAGCAACTGTTTGGGGTCGAGGTACACAAAATTGCGCCGTTGTATCTCGCCAATGGTGGTCTGAATGATGCTTGGCGCGGTCGAATCGCGTTGTTGTAGGGCCAGAAATTCGTATCTCCTGATAAACGGATGATTGAGTACTTTCTGAACGGTTCGGTGGTTGTATTTGGGGATTTTTACTGAGCGGCCGTCTTTGGCGCGGAATTCTGCCACCGTAAACTGCAACTCAAAAAGCGAGTCTACGAGCGTGAACAACAGCGAATTACGCAGCGTGAGTCCCATTGTTACGTTGAGGTCACTGATGGTTTCGTCCAAGCCGTTCAAGACAGGAACCAGCAGGTTTTCGTCGGCCAGTACCATCGCCACGGGTCGGTTTTCGGTGCCGCCTTGCCCATCGGTGCTCCATTGTTGGTAAAGTTCGCCCGCTACTTTGGCCTGCATAGAGGCATTCGGAACGGCATAAACCGTAATGTCTTTGGGTGTTTGGAGAATATTGTTTTCGGTCCATTTCCATTCACCCGCCCACGCGGCATCTCGGTAGCCGCGCAGCGCCTTTCCTCCTTCGATGTAGGGGTTTTCGCGCATGTAGTAGTGGTCGGTATCCCACAGAATTTCAGCGCGTTTGGCTTTAATAAGGGTGCGTATTATTTTTTCTTGCGCGGCACTTAAAGCACTTAATCCAACAAAATAAAAGTCGGGAGAGGAATCCTCAAGAGTTTCTTCGGCGTTTGGCTGATTGGTCTTTTCTTGGTCGTTTAACAAAAGGTCAAAGGTATTTTCGGCCAACGTATGGTAGGCCAAACCACGGTAAACGCGCTTTTTGGCCTGAAGATGTTGCCGGAAACGTTGATACACTTCTCGTAAATTGGAAAATAACTCAAAGTAGGCTTTGATGCGCTCTGAGTCGGTCGAGATTTTGTTTTTGGGCCAATCCATATCCCAGCGCTCAATGGCTTTGGCCTCGGTGATGTAGTCGAATAAATAATCGGAATCAACGAGGTATTGGTCAATCAAGTCAAAATCGCGAAGCAACATACTCCCCCATTGGAGGTAGCGGTCAAAGGTGATGTTTTTATCAACCTCTTTGAAAATGTCAAATAATTCGAACAGCAAACTAACGTTGTCGGCAATTTCTACACCGCATTTTTTGGTCACAAAATCGTCGATAGCTAACACTTCTGGGGCCAGAAAAGGACGGTCAGCGCACTGAGCCAGGGCGCGTTTAAAAAAATAAGCGGCACGTCGGGTAGGTACAATTATTAATAAATTCTCAATGTTATTGGTATGTCTTTTTGACTCAAAAATATACTTGGCGGATTTCTCAAGAAAAGATTCAAACATTTTTATAATGAGCTATTTGAGGATATATATGGGCGTTTTGTTTATAAAAAGACCTTTTGTGAACATTACAAAAAATATGGCTTGGATTGACATTCACTTTATTTTAATTTTTGACTTTTTTATTTGGTACATATTTTTGGGATAAACTTTTTTCAAAGTTAGTAGTTTTACTGCTTGTGAGCAGTATCACCATTTTTATTTTAACCTAAAAACCAAACTAAATCTTATGCGGAAATTTTTACTGGCAGGCGTCTGCCTGTTGATGTCTATTTGTGTTCAGCTTCGAGCACAAGAGCGTACGGTTACTGGGACCGTTACCAGTAGCGACGACGGGTCGCCTCTACCTGGAGTTAGCGTATTGGTAAAAGGAACCACCAAAGGTACTAACACGGATTCAGAAGGGAAATATCGGATTAGTTTATCTTCAGGTGCACAATTGGTATTTAGTTACGTTGGGTTCATCAAGAGCACAGTGGATATTGGCGCCAAAAGTGTGGTGGATGTGGCACTTACCGCAGACGACAACAACCTGAATGAGGTTGTTGTAACGGCCTACGGTGGTTCAACGGCCAAAAAGAACATTACAAGTGCGGTGGCTCAGTTAAGCGGAAAAACCATCGAAAACCTGCCTTTGCAGTCGGTCGACCGTGCTTTGCAGGGACGCGCTGCGGGGGTTCAGGTAACTTCTTTGAGCGGGCAACCGGGCGGTGGAATCAACGTTCGGGTACGTGGGGTGGGTTCTATCAACGCAGGAAACGAGCCACTTTACATCATTGACGGTGTACAAGTTGCCAGTGGTGGCCTTTCGTCTACGGCTAGTTCAAACGTGTTGGCTTCTCTCAACCCTAACGATATTGAGTCGATTCAGGTATTGAAAGATGCGGCAGGTTCAGCCATTTATGGTGCTCAGGGAGCAAACGGCGTAGTATTGATTTCTACCAAACGCGGAAAAGCGGGGAGAACCAAGTTTACGGTTTCGTATCAGGAAGGTTCTACGCAGTTGCTAAAAAAACTTGATGTGCTTACGGCCTCTCAATTTGCAACGCTCAAAATCGAAGGATTCGTTAACCGTGCTTTAGCAACCAACCAATCGGTGGAAACTGCCCGGGCCAATGCCATTGCCCAATACGGAGATCCTGCTACGGTTCAGAATACCGACTGGCAGGATTATGTATTCCGTACGGGTCGCCTCCGTTCTATCAATGCTTCAGCGGCGGGTGGAGACGGAAAAACAAACTTCCGCCTTTCTACTGCTTACGACTATAACGCAGGCCAAGTGATCAAGTCTGACTTCGGTCGTGGAACCGTTCGTTTGAACGTAGACCATCAGGCCACCAAAAAGTTGAAATTTGAAACATCCATTGGTTTGGCGGCTACCAAGCAAAACGGAGCCATCGCCGACGGGGCGTTTATCAATAGCCCGTTTTTTGCAGCAGCTTTGATTTTGCCTAATCAACCTGTTTATAAAGAAGATGGTACGTACAATGCGCCATTGACGGGAGCATTCAGCTATAACCCCGTACAAAGCGTTGAGTATGAAACACGCCTTAACACGACGGTACAGACTGTTAGCAATTTTGCCCTCAATTATGAAATTCTTCCAGGCTTAAAGTTCCGTTCTTTCTACGGAATTGATTATGCCAACAACCGTGATGATGCTTACCGCGATCCAATTGTACCCCAATTTGCCTCAACAGGTGGTAGCTCAACGGTCAACAACCGCTACACCCTCAACTGGAACACGGCTCAAACATTGAGCTGGAACAAATTATTTGCCAACGACCATGACGTCACTCTTTTGGGAGGGGGAGAGTATCGGGAAGAAGTACGTGAAACTGTATCTGCGACTGGTCAGGGCTTTCCTAACGGACTTTTCCGGACATTGGCAGCGGCAGCGCGCCCGATTACAACTACTGGTACGTATACCACTTGGCGTATTGCCAGTTTGTTTGGTTCGGCAAACTACTCTTTTAAGGAAAAATACTTGGCAACGGCAACGTTACGTTACGACGGGTCATCTCGTTTTGGAGCCAACACCCGCTACGGACTTTTCCCCGCGGCATCGGTTGGGTATCGTTTGTCGGAAGAAAGTTTCATGAAAGGATTGACTTGGTTGTCGGAGTTGAAACTCTTTGCTGGTTACGGTAAAGCAGGTAACAATAACATCGACAACTTTGCCTCACGGGCCTTGTTTGGATTGGGTGGACAATACATCGACCTCCCAGGGGTACGGCCTTCACAATTGGGTAACGCAAACCTCTCTTGGGAAGTGGCCACTACCATCAACGCAGGGGTTAACTACTCACTTTTCAATGGTCGTATTTATGGAGAAGTTCAGGCCTATCGTAAGGTCAACGACAAACTTTTGCTTTCACGTCCATTGCCAGATGATAGTGGTTTCGGGTCTATTTTTGAAAACCTAGGGAAAGTGGAAAACAAAGGATTAGAGATTGAATTCAACCATGTCAACTTCAATCGCGGTGGATTTAAGTGGGAAACCAACTGGAACGTGTCGTTTCAGCGTAACAAAATCCTTCAATTATTGCCCGGACAAGACCGCATCGGAACGGGTTTGCGCGTAGGAGAGCCGATTTCTATTCACTGGTATCCAACCTTTGCAGGAGTCAACCCTGCCGATGGGCGCTCCATGTGGCTCGATACCCTTGGCAACATTACGTACACCGTTCAGGCGCGTGATTCACGCGTTCAGGGAACTCCACTTCCCAAAGGATTCGGTGGGGTGACCAACCGCTTGTCTTACAAAGGACTTGCCTTGGAATTCTTTTTACAGGGACAATGGGGTAATACATTGTTGAATAACAACGGATTCTTTATGGAAAGCTCGGCTTCGGCTGGTTGGAACAACTTGCAAAGCCAGCTTGATCGTTGGACTACGCCAGGGCAAATTACCCGCGTACCGCGAGCCTACGAAGGTGGTACGGAGCCTGGCAGCAGTTCTCTCCAAACATTTTCGACGAAACAGCTTGAAAACGGGGGCTACGTGCGCCTGAAACAAGTGACCCTCAGCTATGATTTGCCGTCGCGGTTGGTTAAAAAGGCTGGTATGTCCCGAGTAAATGTGTTTGCACAAGCCATCAACCTATTGACTTGGACTGCCTACACAGGCTTCGACCCTGAGGTGCTGTCTATCGAAATCGGTACGTATCCACAGAGCAAGCAGATTACGGGCGGTATTCAAATCGAATTTTAACACCAAATCATTAGAACAAGATGTTGACAAGACAATTGAAAAATATAAGTTTAGCGGTGTTGGTGGCGGTTGCTTCTTCGTGCAGTGACCTACTCAATACTGAGCCAAAACAATCGGTGAGTTCCGATGTGGCACTCAAAGATATCACGGGGATTCGGGCGTTGCTGATTTCAGTGTATGACCGTCTGCAGCCCAACACCTACTACGGTGCTCGTATCATGATTGCGCCCGAAATCATGGCCGATAACGTTCGTTTGACGAATACCAACTCAAACCGTTATTTCAACGAGCGTGTCAATGCCCCAAGCGCACACATGCAGCAGTTTTGGGCCAATTATGCGGCAATCAATGAGGCCAACTTCATCATTAGTTCTAGTGACGCAGCCAATACCACCGCCGCCGATAAAGCCCAAATTAAAGGTGAAGCCCTTTTTCTACGCGCTCTTTTGTATTTTGATATGGCAAGGGTGTTTGCCTATGAGCCTACCAAAGTAGTCAATGGCTTTAACGAAGGATTGATTCTACGCACTGAGCCTACCGACGACGTATCTAAGGCCGATTTCCGGGCACGTTCTACCATTGAAGAAACGTATAAATTTATCGAGAAGGATTTAAAGGATGCAATTGCGTCTTTTCCAGCTACAGGCAACCGCTTTCGGGCCAACAAAGCCGCAGCTAACGCGCTTTTGGCCCGCGTATACCTCTATTGGGAAAAATACGCCGATGCCATTACTTATGCTACGGCGGCTTTGGATGCACCCAATGGGGCATCTTTGGTAAGTGGGGCCAATTATGTAGCGGCTTTTGCGGCAGCACCAAACCCTGAGTCGTTTTTCGAAATCAACTATGTGCAGGCTACCGAGAGTTTGGGCGTAAATGAATCTATGCACTCCCTGACGACAAATTTAACGACTGGTAACTGGGGGGATGTAGTGCCAACCAACGAATTGTTGGGCCTCTATGAACCGACGGACATCCGTCGTACGCAAGGTTTTTATGCGGCTACCAAAGGAGGAGAAGCGGTGTTTTTTAGCCGTAAATTCCCTGGGGCACGCGGGCCGTTCACTGATAACATCCCAGTGATTCGTTATTCAGAAGTATTGTTGATTCGTGCGGAAGCCTACGCCGCAACGGGCAGAGCTGATTTGGCCCTTGCCGATCTGAACCGTATTCGTACGCGGGCAGGTGCTACACCAGTACCAGCTACCGTAACTGGTACTGAACTGATGGACGCCATCATGCGCGAACGTCGTTTGGAATTGGTGTTGGAAGGCCACCGTTTCTTTGACTTGAAACGCCGTGGGGAAGTTATTACCAAGGCGTCGCTTTCGGCTCCCGTTCCTTACAGTGATTTTAGAATTTTGGCTCCACTTCCTGTGGGACAGATTCAACTTAACCCCAAGCTAAAACAAAATCCGGGCTATTAACTCTCGGCCGTTTGGCAATGGATAAATCATTGTTTGTCAGAATCATAAAAATGCAAAAAAACATGAAACATAAAATCATTTATTTTTTCGCGATGGGGTTGCTGACCCTGTCATTGAGCGGGTGTTTTGAGAATCCTACCTGGACTTACGATTCGGCACCCGTTGTCGAATTCAAAAACCCTCGGGCAGGTTTTGCTACGCAACCCGCCAATAACGTATCCAATGGCGTATCTCAACGGACCATCCGTCAACTCTTGAGCCGTGACAGTATTCTGGTGCAATTGGTAGGGCCGCAACAAAGTGCTCCTATTACGTTAGGGTACACGATTGATGCTTCTAAAAGCACGGCCGTGGAAAATGTGAATTATCGCATTCTCGAAACCAAAGGCTCAGTGACGATTCCCGCCAACAGCAGTTCGGCATACATAAAATACGCGATTCTACCAGGAATTGCGGCCTCCGTTCCAGCTACGCAAAACTTTGCGTTGGTGATGACCCTATCTGGCAATGAGCAGGTAAAACCAAGTGAGAATTACAAAACGTTTACGGTGAATATCCGTCGATAAACGGTCATATTTCCTGGATAAAATGAAGAAGCGGCGCCATTTATGGTGTCGCTTCTTTTGTTTCATTAGACGACACAAAAATCAACTTCGTCGATGCCAAATCAAAAACCGTACTTTTTTGATTAAATAGCTATGCAATAAACCAAATCGGAACGCATAAGTCATACCTAAAGGGTATTTTTGCCCTTTGTTTTAATAGATTTTTATCTACTACGAATACTTAACTGGAATGAGCAAACCTGTAAAATCAATTTTAACTGTACTTGTTATTCTAATTATAACGGGCTTGGCGTTTTATCCGCGGCTCAAAGAATATACCTCCAAAAAGGAAGAAAAAGGCGCAGGAGCTTCCAAAGGCGGTGGCCCAGCGGCTAAGGGCGGTGCCAAAGGCGGCGGTCCAGCACCTATCAATATTATGGTCATTGGCAATCAGCGTTTAGAAGAAAAAATACTTTCGACAGGAACCATCATTGCGAACGAAGAAGTGGACATTCGGAGCGAAATAGCGGGACGTATTACTTCCATCAATTTTAAAGAAGGCGACTACGTAAAAAAAGGAACGGTGTTGGTGCGTATCAACGATGCAGATTTGCAGGCCCAGCTTCAAAAATTACAATACCAGAAAAAATTGGCGGAGGTAAACGAAGAGCGTCAGAAAAAACTGTTGGAAAAAGAAGCCATCAGCCAACGAGATTATGATATCAGCTTGACCAACCTCAACAGCATAAACGCCGACATTGAGAACCTCTCGGCCCAAATTGCCAAAACGGTGATTCGCGCGCCGTTCGACGGTACCATCGGATTGCGTTATGTGAGTGAAGGAAGTTATTTGTCGCCGGGTACGGTGGCCAAAATTGCTACTCTGACCAATGTAAATCCCGCTAAAATTGACTTTTCGGTTCCAGCCAAATACGCGGCCAACGTTGCCAAAGGCACGGCTATCACGTTTACCACCGAAAGTGGTGATGAAAAATTTTATGGGCGTGTCTACGCCATCGAACCAAAAATTGACCCCAATACGCGTACTCTTTCGCTGCGGGCTACCAGTCCTAACAACAACCGTAAGCTGTTTCCAGGGTCGTTTGCCCGGATTGAAATCATCCTTAATACAAAAGCAAACGGAATACTTGTCCCCACAGAGGCGGTTATTCCAGGCCTGAAAGGACACAGCGTGTTTGTGGTGCGAAATAACAAAGCTGAGCCTGTGGAAGTGCAAATCGGTACGCGTGGCGATAAAACCATTGAGATATACAAAGGGTTAAACGTAGGAGACACGCTTATTACTTCAGGAATTTTGCAGGTAAAGCCAGGAGGTCCCGTTGACATCAAAGAAGTAATGGTTAAACAGTAATTCAGCCTGTTTTTGAAAAAATATAATTAAATATGGCATCTTTATCTACAACCAGCATTCAGCGGCCCGTTTTAGCGGTAGTTATGTCGTTGATTATCATCATTTTTGGGTTGATTGGGTTTTCGTATTTAGGGGTGCGAGAGTATCCTAGCGTAGACCCTCCCGTGATTAACGTCGGGACGAGCTATACGGGAGCCAACGCCGAAATCATTGAGTCGCAGATTACCGAACCCCTTGAAGAATCCATTAACGGTATTTCGGGTATCAAAACCTTGACGTCGTCGAGCCGCGACGGTCGTAGTAATATCACCGTTGAGTTTGATTTGGGGGTTGATTTAGAAACCGCCGCCAACGACGTTCGCGACCGCGTGTCCCGTTCGTTGGGGCTTTTGCCGCGCGACATCGACCCGCCGATTGTTTCCAAAGCCGATGCCGACTCAAACCCCATTTTCTTCCTGAACGTAAAGAGTGAGAAGCGCTCGATGCTCGACCTCAACGATGTAGTAGACCGCCAAATCAAAGAGCGTCTGCAAACAATTGCGGGCGTAAGTTCGATTCAGGTGTGGGGCGAAAAACGCTACTCGATGCGTTTGTGGATTGACCCGCTCAAATTGGCATCGTATCGACTTACGGCCATTGATGTATTGAATGCTTTGACCAAGCAAAACATAGAATTGCCTTCGGGAACCATTGAGGGCGCTTCGACCGAGCTTACGGTGCGTACCTTGGGCCGTTTGACCACAGTGGAGGAGTTTAATAACTTGATTGTCAAGGAAGAAGCCGATCGTGTTGTTAAATTTGTCGACGTAGGTCGCGCCGAACTAGGCCCCGAAAATGAGCGCACGCTCATGCGCCGCGATGGCGTGCCGATGGTGGGGGTAGCCGTAGTACCCCAACCAGGAGCCAACCAAATTGCCATCGTCGACGAGGTGTATAAGCGTTTTGAACAAATCAAAAAAGAGCTACCAGCCGACATCGTGCCCGCTATTGGGTTTGATTATACGCATTCGGTGCGCCGCTCTATTGCCGAAGTGGAAGAAACCATCATCACGGCTTTTATCTTGGTGGCGTTGATTATCTTTATCTTCTTGCGCGACTGGCGCAGTACGTTGATTCCTCTGACGGCCATTCCTGTGTCGTTGATTGGTACGTTCTTCTTGATGTACATCATGGGATTTTCTATCAATGTCTTGACCCTACTCGGAATCGTGCTTTCAATCGGTCTGGTGGTAGACGATGCCATTGTGGTTTTGGAAAATATTTATACCAAAATTGAGGAAGGGATGTCGCCGTGGGATGCCGCGATTACGGGTTCCAAAGAAATCTATTTTGCCATTATTTCTACCACTGTTACGTTGGCGGCGGTGTTTTTGCCGATTATCTTCTTGCAAGGCGTCACGGGTCGATTATTCCGAGAGTTTGGAATTGTGGTAGCGGGTTCGGTGATTATTTCAGCTTTTGTGTCCTTGACACTTACGCCGATGCTGAGTTCAAAACTGCTCAAAACGCGCCACAAGCAGCCGTGGTTGTACCGTGTTACGGAGCCTTTTTTCCAGTGGCTCAATGGTGCGTACGAATCATCATTAGCGGGTTTTATGCAGGTGCGTTGGTTGGCGTGGGTGTTGATGGTCGGCTTTATCGGTATTATTTACGCGCTGTTCAAATACGACGCCATTCCGTCTGAGCTGGCTCCGATGGAAGACCGTCGAGGATTGAGGGTATCGCTGACTTTACAAGAAGGGGCTACGTTTGACTTTACGGATAAATACCTCATGGAATTTGCCAAAGTGGTGGAAGATGAAGTTCGCCCCAACGAGCGTGATGCATTGATCACCATTACGGCACCAGGTTTTTCTACCAACGCCACCAATACGGGTTTTGTGCGCGTGGTATTGAGTGAACCTGAGCTGCGGCAGCGGTCACAAATGGAGATTTCTGATGCGATACAGGCCAAAGTGAAGAATATTTCGGGGGCAAAGTCATTCGTTATTCAAGACCCTACGATTCAAACTGGACAACGTGGCAACAACTTTCCGGTATCGTACGTGATTCAGGCAACGAGTTATGAAAAACTCCGGGGTGTGATTCCAGAACTCATGAAGCGGGTCAATGAAAGTTCGATGTTTGTAGGAACTGACGTAAACCTCAAATTTACCAAGCCCGAAATTCGACTGGAAATTGACCGCGATAAAGCCCAAAACTTAGGTGTTTCGATTCAGGATATTGCCCAAACGCTACAATTGGGGCTTTCGGGACGCCGTTTTGGATACTTCCTGATGAACGGTAAACAATACCAAATCATTGGGCAAATCGACCGCGTAGATCGCAATGACATCATGGATTTGAAATCACTGTTTGTGAAAAGCAACCGGGGAGAATTGATTCAGTTGGATAATTTTGTCAAATTGACCGAGCAAAGTTCTCCGCCGCAGTTGTTCCGTTTCAACCGCTCGTCAGCCGCTACCGTAACCGCAGGTTTGGCCAAAGGCGTGACGCTAGGCCAAGCCCTCGACGAAATGGATAAGATTGCGAAATCGGTGTTGGACGATACCTACACTACAGCCTTAGATGGGCAGTCGCGCGAGTTTAAAGACAGTTCTTCGTCGCTTTTGTTTGCGTTTGGTTTGGCATTGGTGCTGATTTATTTGATTTTGGCGGCCCAGTTTGAGAGCTTCATCGACCCCATCATCATTTTGCTAACAGTGCCTTTGGCGGTTTGTGGAGCCTTGCTGTCGTTGTGGGATTTTAGCCAAACCCTCAATGTTTTCAGCCAAATCGGAATCATTACGTTGGTGGGGTTGGTCACCAAAAACGGTATCTTGATTGTGGAGTTTGCCAATCAGCAGAAAGAAGCAGGTCTTAACAAACTGGAAGCGGTTAAAGCTGCCTCAGCCGCCCGTTTCCGCCCGATTATCATGACGAGTTTGTGCGCCATTTTAGGGATTTTGCCCATTGCATTGGCGCTGGGCGCTGGCTCCGAAAGCCGCGTTTCGATGGGGATTTCGGTAGTAGGAGGGTTGTTGTTCTCTACTATTCTAACCTTGTACATCATCCCTGCCATTTATTCTTATTTGTCATTAAGTGATAAAAAACATTCTGATAAAGCCGCTCCTGAAAAACTAATGGCGGAAGAAGCTTAATTGTGCTGTTATTCCATACCCTTTCTTCAAAGCCTCTGCGGAAACGCGGAGGCTTTTTTTGTGGGAATGCACCTTAAAAATGTTTTTTCTTCGTGGGAAGATAGTAATATTGCGCTCTAAGCAAAATACCAATTCTGTGAAAAAAATTCTTATTATCAACGGGCCCAACCTTAATCTGCTGGGCAAGCGCGAGCCAACTATTTATGGCAGCCAAACATTTGAAGAATACTTTATAACCCTCCAAGCTCTGTTTCCTGATGTAGAGCTGCACTATTTTCAGTCAAACCACGAAGGTGCACTTATTGATAAGATTCACGAAATCGGTTTTACGTTTGACGGAATCGTGCTGAATGCTGGGGCCTATACGCATACCTCGGTGGCCATTGCCGATGCCCTGTCGGCTGTCACGACGCCCGCGGTGGAGGTGCATATTTCCAACGTCCACGCTCGCGAAACGTTTCGTCATCATAGCTACCTGAGCAGTCGTGTCAAAGGGGTTATTGTTGGGCTGGGGCTTAAAGGATATGAGTTGGCGGTTAGGTACTTTTTATAAAATCGAGAGAAGGGAACCGAAAAAATTTAAACTGCAAAATCATAAACTGATAAATGCGAATGCTGTGTCGCGTCAGCTAGTGGCTATTTTTCAGAAAAGTGTCGATACGGCAAAGGGAGGAGAAGCATAAAAGCAGGAGCCGCAAAAGTGAAGCTATTAGAAGCAGGAACCGAGAAACCGCAAAATCGAAAAATGATAAACTGAAAAAGTGAAATGCCAAAAAAGTTTTTACAGTTTTATGGTTATTATTTCCCTTTTACATTTTGCCGTTTCTCGGTTTTACAGTTTTACGGTTATTAATTTCACTTTTTCTCATTATTCAATATGATCACATTTTACCCCGGTCCTTCCAAAGTATATCCACAGGTGGAAGGGTATCTACAAGATGCCTTCCATTCGGGGATTTTGAGCATGAACCACCGCAGCCAGGGGTTTATGGAAGTATTGCGCGAAACGATTCACTTGATGCACATCAAACTCAACATTCCCGAAGATTATTCAATTTATTTGGTTTCATCGGCCACGGAAGCGTGGGAAATCATAGCTCAATCGCTGACCTTGCACCATAGCGCCCATCATTATAACGGTGCTTTCGGCAAAAAGTGGTTCAGCTATGCCTCACACATTGTGTCACAAACGTCGGGTTCGCTGTTTCCTATTGAGCAAACGCTCACGCATCATTTGTTCGAATATGAAAATGACATCGTCAGGGCAGAATTTAATCGCCAGCGATTGCGCGACTATGAAGTGCTGTGCCTGACCCACAGCGAAACCTCAAACGGGACCCATATTCGGATGGAAGAATTAGCAAAAATTCGTACCATGACCGATGCCCTTATTGCGATTGATGCCACTTCTTCGCTGGGGGGTGTGGCTTTTGACTGGGCCTTGGGCGATGTTTGGTTTGCTTCGGTTCAAAAGTGTTTGGGACTTCCTGCTGGGTTGGGCATCATGGTTTGCTCTCCCAAAACTCTCGAA
The DNA here is from genome assembly GCA_027486105.1 of Runella sp. Taxonomy (GTDB): domain Bacteria; phylum Bacteroidota; class Bacteroidia; order Cytophagales; family Spirosomataceae; genus Runella. Next base: position 19,523 of record JAIXPV010000633.1, read on the forward strand.
AAAGCGCGGCAAGTCAACGACGTTTTGCGTTATAACAGCTTGCTTTTTATGCACGAAAATTTCGAAAAATACCAAACGCATTATACCCCCAATACCCTCGGGATTTACCTGTTGATGCGCGTTATGGAGCAGGTGAATAATATACAAGAGGTGAGCATGAAGAGTGAAGCGCGGGCGAAGGCTTGGTATAGTTTTCTGGAAAATGAGACCACGTGGCAGCCTTTAGTTCAAAATCCTGCCACCCGTTCCGACACGGTCATTGCCGTAAAAGGGGAACCCGAAGCAGTTTCATTGGTTAAAAAAATGGCGATTGCGGAGGGAATTACGCTCGGAAACGGCTATGGTGAATGGAAAAATAACACTTTCCGAATTGCCAATTTTCCCGCTATTGAGGACGGAGAAGTGGAAATGCTGAAAGCTTTTTTGAGACGAAAGATTTAGTATATACATAATGTGCTAGTGTATATCTTGTGGTGAAGAGTTTTGAAACTAAGGCTTTAATCAGTTCGGTTTACTGCCATCGGGCAAGAACAGACTGACACAACGCCCTCAATACAAAGAATTTTATTACTCTCCCAAAAACAAAGCCCTTCACATAACGTTATATCAATACAGTACTACACGCGGCAAAGACGGAACGACGCTTAAAGTTGCGTTAAAAATGTTCTTTTCTAAAAATAAAAATTTGGGAAGGGACAATTAGTTGATTTCTAGTTTATTGCGAATTTGGGGCGCAGGAATTTAGCGTTTGTGTCATTTAAGTTAGCGAATCGTTAGTTAATTCATTAATAACCAAGTAACTTTAAGCAAATCATTGAAAGACAGCCCGCTTTTTTTGCTCCTAAGGAAAGCCAACACTCAAGGCAAGCTCACTCATTTAATATTTTTTCTCATGCTTTTTAACAGTAAACCAAATAAGATGATACTCACACTAGAAAATTCAGCCGTGCTTGCTATCGGGTTACTCATAATGATTTTTGATATTTGTAATCCTTACGCACGTCTCAGCAAATCGCTTGCGCTGATTCCAATCCGTCGGTAATCAAGCAAGACTTTGGCACCGAGCATTAGGGCCTAAAAAACACACCTTACTGCGGCTTTTGACACCAAAGCCAGCACACTAAAAACCCGCAAAAACATCGTTTTTGCGGGTTTTTAGTGTTTATATAATGCCAAAACAGGAGAGTTGGGTGATTATCTAATCACCGTAATGTGGAATTTTGTACTAGCTAGGTCGATGGGCACGGCGGATACGTTGTTAAATTTTACCAAAACCGTATTGGAGGCAGATACCCTGGCGTAAGCGATGATGATGCCATTGGTCAGGTCAGTATCAGGTGAAATATATACGGTGGAGCCAGTCTGGGCGTTGGTCACGGTAAATGTTTGAGAAAAACTACCGTTGGCAGGGATGCTCGGCAAATCGGCCGCCTCGCTGATTTTGATGATTTCGTCAAGGGCGCTTCCCTTCGTTCCAATTTTTACGGTGCCGCTTACGTCTAGCTTAGCGGTAGCGGCGGTGGTATTTATCCCGACGTTGCCATTGGCAAGAATGGACATGCGGGTGGCATTGCCGCCCGTGCGAAATTGCATGCTTTTGGTGCCTGCGGGGTTATAAATGATTCCTCCGCTCACGCCGCTGGAGGGGAGCCCAAAGGTGATGCCATTTTCGTTGGCTTCGGGGCTAAGGAGAGAAATATATCCGTTTCCATTTTTTTCGAAAGTGGCAATGGCGTTTGGGCTCGGAGCAGCGCTCGACTCACTTTCAAAAACGTGCAAAAAAGATTCGGGGATGATATTGCCAATGGCCGTTTTTCCATTTTTAAGCATCAGCAGTCCGTTTCTGCGGTTTAGTTTATTTTGACCCGATCCAATCGTAAATAGGGGGTCAGTACCTACCCAAGTGTTGGCCTCGGCGAAGGGTAGAGTATTAAAAGAACCCACGACTGTGGAATAAAACGAATTGGCGTGGACCCCGTTGCCGATGGCACAGGCATTGGTGCCAGACGCGCGCGTATTTTCACCAAAAGCAATGGTATTAGAGTACCGTCAGAGACGGCGTTGAACCCCATTGCGATGTTGCCGCGCCCCGTAGCCATTGAGTTATAGCCCGATGCAAACGAATGAAGTCCGATGAAGGCGGGGTCCCAGTTGGTGTTGTCGACGGAGTCGCACCGGAAAGCGCTCAGGGAGGGAATCCACATCATGCGTGTGCCGCCGCCCAAAACGGGGGCTGTAGGGGAATTGGTGATGTCGGTGGCCAACCAAGCCACGGTGGCAGGGTTGTTTGACCAAAATCCACCTGCGTTAGTGTTTTGGATTTCGTTTCCGGCTGTGCCCGCTACTTGCCAAAGAGAAGATACGGGCGCCCAAGAGGCATTGCCAGTAGCGTCTGATCTTAAAAAGCGGCCCTCAGCTTCGCCAATATTGGTTAGTTTTATTCCGTTAGTAACGAGGGCATTGCCCCCTACCTGCAACGTAAACGGTGTGGCGTCGATATCGCTGATTTGGCGGTTGATGCCCACGCGGTCGGTTGAAAAGTTGCCACCAATCAATGGATTAGTTCCGCTGGTATTTTCGATGTAAAGTTTATCGTCGCTCGTTTCCAGTTTGCCAGCATTGGAGCCAATCATGATGTTGCCACTGCCAATTTTGGAAGAAGTACTGGTGCCGCCGCCTGCTCCGCTCCCGATGACGGTGTTGTTGCCACCGCCGCCAAAACTCATGGCCGAATGACCGACCGCCACGGTGCCCGCACCGCTAGGGGCAAAAGAGCCAGCGCCATTTCCGATAAAAACGCCTTGGTCGGTATCTGTGCTCCCCGCGCTTAATGTTCGGTGGCCGATGGCAACCGTGCCACCGCCTCGGTTGTTTTCCATCGAAAAATGCCCGATGGCCACGCTACTGCCGTCTTGCGTGATGCCACCCATAGCGCGCGTACCAATGGCGATATTGAGCGCTGTGCCAGTGGTGTTGTAGTTGCGAAGGGCTTCAAAACCAATGGCCAACTGCGAAGTATTCAATAAATCGGAGGAGTTGAAGGCTTTGGAATACGTCATCAGGGCGTCTTTGCCGATGGCAATGTTTCTTTTTGAATTTATATTGTTTTTCAGCGCATTTTCACCCATCGAAATATTGGTAGAATCTTCGGCGGTGCTGAGGGGCAGGCTACCCCTGATACCGTTGGGGGTGATGATGATTCCTGCATTGGTTTTTTGAATGATGTTTATTTGTGAATAAACCGTTGAACTCATCAACGTACAAGCGCAAAAAAGAAGCTTTTTCATCGAAGTAATTGGTTTGGTTCAAAAGTATAAACTATACCAATCAGCTTCAACTACTGAAATAAGTAGGTAGAAACTAGGGATTTTGAGCGCTCTAAAAGGCTATAAATGGCCACATAAAGCCTATTCATGAGTCTTGTTTATTCTTTTCCGAAAACCCGCTCAAAAAACTCCACTTCTTGTATTTCTCGTACTTCGCCAGGCTGAAGGGTGTCGAGGGTCAAGTTTTCGATCGAAATCCGAATCAGGCGCAAACAGCGGTGCTTTACGGCGGTCATCATTTTCCGGATTTGACGAAATTTGCCTTCCGTAAGGGTCATCAAAAGCCACGTGTGCGGAATGTTGTCGGGGTATTCCCAGCCGCTTTGAAAAAGATTGGTGGGTTTTTTAATGATTTTTACTTCACAGGGAGCCGTTTTATAAATTCCGTTGTCTTTGACTCGAATCACGACGCCGTTTTTGAGCTCTTCCAGCGTTTCGGGTTTTACTTCCCGATACACCTGCAATAAATAAGTTCGTCGGTGTGGTTTTTTGCCTTTAAAGAGCAGTTGGGTAATTTTTTTGTTGGTCGTTAAAATCAATAAACCCTCAGAGTTGTGGTCGAGCCGCCCAATGCAATGCGTGCCTTCGGGAAAAGGATAGTCTAAATTTCCTAACATGGGCCGACCCTCCACGCCCGTAAACTGGGAGTGCATATCGTAGGGTTTGTTGACAATA
>JAIXPV010000278.1 GCA_027486105.1 Runella sp.
CCCTCGGGCAACAGAAAACGCACTAAGGCTAAGTAAGATTCTTGCAATGTATTCAAAATTGATTCAATGCAAAACAACTGATTTTTTTCTCACCCCCCAACTTTTCCGACTGACCCCAATAAAGTGCAATTGCGATGAATACTTCACTGAGAGGAATAAAAGGTATCAAGAGCTCTTCCAGAGCTCCCAAGAAGGGGCAGATTTTGTTATAAAGCTATATTTTTAAGGTTCCGTTACTTTTCCAGTTGATTCGTTTTTTTGTATAGTTTTTTTAAAAAAAATATTTGGAAAAAAAGAATGGGTTTAATATGTTTGCAACCCGTTTAAGGCAGATGCCTGTCGATAACACCAAAACGCGAAAGTAGCTCAGCTGGTAGAGCGCGACCTTGCCAAGGTCGAGGTCGCGGGTTCGAACCCCGTCTTTCGCTCCAAAAAGTCCCGTATGAGCGGGACTTTTTTATTTTGGCCACAAAAAATCCCCCGATTTCTTCTGTCGGGGGATTTTTTGTGGAAAGCTATTATTTGATCACTATATCATAGGGTAGGCGGGCTTGAGTTCCTTGCATTTGTTGCAGTTTTTTCAAGACTTTGAGATAAGGTGCAAAATCACCTAATTTTTGTTGCATCACTTGCTCTTCGGCGTCGCCCGTGAGTTTATTGATGAGCTGTTCTACCATATTTTTCTCAGCAGGGTATTTGATACGGTAGTCACCGTCTTTCAATTTAGCAGCTTGGGCGGCTACCTGAATGGCTTTGTCCAAGCCGCCAAATTCGTCAATCAGACCGTTTTCTTTTGCTTCTTTACCCGACCAAACCCGGCCTGAAGCCAAAGCTTGGAGTTTGGCAAGGGGCATTTTACGGCCTTCGGCGGCTTTACGCGTAAAAATAGCGTAAATGTTTTCGGTGCTCTTTTGCAAACGATTGTTCTCAAAAGGGGTCATGTCACGGGTTACCGAAGGCCAATCGGCGTGGGCGTTTGTGTTGACGCGGTCAAACGTAATGCCTAATTTATTGCGGAATGTGTCTTCAAAGTTGAACAACACGCTGAACACCCCGATAGAACCCGTAATTGTGTTGGGTTGAGCTACAATTTTATCACAGCCCATTGCCATGTAGTAGCCCCCAGAGGCTGCTACGTCCGACATAGAAGCAATCACGGGTTTTTCCTTACGGGTTAGTTGTACTTCGCGCCACATAACATCTGAAGCCAAGGCGCTGCCGCCAGGAGAGTTAATTCTGAGGACTACCGCTTTTACTTTCTTGTCTTTGCGCGCTTTGCGAAGTTCTTCCATGATGGTTTCGGAGCCAATATTGCCGTCGTTGCTTTTGCCCGACATAATGGCACCTTCTCCGATAATGACCGCAATTCTACGGTCAGATGGCCCGTCTTTAATGAGTTTATCAGCTTTGATGTATTTGCTAAGGCCAACAAATTTGATTTTATCGTCCTCTTTCAGTTTTAGCTCGTTTTTCAATGAAGTTTCTACTTCATCATAATAACCCACGTGGGTAATGAGCTTATACTGGAGGGCATCTTGAGGTGAATCTATTGATAATGAATCGGCCAGATTTTTGAGCTGAGTAGCAGAAATACCCCGCGATTTTGCAATATTTTCAACGGCATGGTTGAAAATGGTGTTAATCAAAACCTGATTCTGCAACTTGCTGGCCTCGCTCATGTTTTCGCGGAAGAAAGGCTCCACGGCGCTTTTGTATTCACCTACCCGAAACACCAAGGGCTTTATCTCAAGTTTATCGAGGGTTCCTTTGTAGAAATCATATTCGGCACTGAGTCCGTTCCATTCCATTCCTCCGGCGGGATTTAGGTATATTTTGTCGGCAACAGATGCCAAGTAATAGGCTTTCTCAGTCATTACCTCCCCGTAGGCGTACACAAATTTTTTCGATTTCTTGAAATCAATGATTGCATCACGAATTTCTTCGGCTGAGGCCCAGCCAACCATCGGGTATTGAACGTCTAAGTAAACGCCCTCAATGTTGGGGTCGAGTTTGGCATTGGCCAAGGCAGATTTTATATCAAGCAGCCCAACAACATCTCCTTGTCCGCCCGTAAGCTCGGCAAAAGGGTTGTCGACGGAAACTTCCTGAATTGAATTGTTTAAATTTAACTTAAGAACGGAGTTTTTCTCAACGTTGGTTTTTTCTTCCGATGAGCCGAGCGCCGCCGCTAAACCAATGAACAAAAAGAAGCCCAATAACGAGAAAAGGAATAAACCGACGATGGTTGCGAAAACATATTTAATGAACTGCCACATAAACGATTGGGTAATTAAGTGATTTTGAGATTAAAGGGGTAAAGTCAGAATGAACCTAGGGTTTTTGATTCTGCTTAATAATACAAATAGTAACTTGATTTGGTTGGTTGAATAACAAACAAAAGTACGGTTTTGGGGGGCGAGGTGGAGGTGTTTATGTTAAATGGCGGTATCGGTTTACGAAAGGGAATATATTTACACGAATTTTAGGAACCAAAATCCTTAAAGTTTCTTAACGCGCTTACAACGTGTCAGACTGCTTGTTAGCTTGCCGAAAATTCAATTTTATGCTTTCTGCTGTTTGGCTTTTTTACCGTCAATTTTGGTTTTTTACGCATGCCGTTTCGTGGGGAGGGTGGCTAATGGCCCAAGTACCTTTGGGCGACGCCTTGTGGATGCTATTTGGGTCGTTTTTCTGGCTTAAGTTAGTCTCTTTTGGTGTTATTTGGTATTTTATGCATACTTTTTCGCGTCAAAATTATCTTTTTTATCAAAACATGGGGTATGCTGTTACCCACCTTTTTGTGGGTGCTTTTGGCCTTGATATGTTGTTATTTTTCGGGGGATTGGCACTTATCAATTGGTTAATCCACTTATGAAATTCTTCAAAAGTTTGGAAGCCGATAGCATTGAACTTGCTTATGGCGAACGAAAAATTTTACAAAGCATTTATCTGCAAATACCTTTGGGCGAGGTTACGGCCATTTTAGGCAGAAATGGCTGTGGAAAATCGAGCTTACTCCAAATCATTTTTGGGACCTTGAAGCCCGTATTTAAGTCGGTGCGTTGGGACGGTCGTTTCGTTGAATTTCCTTATAGGGAGCATCACCTCGTGCGTTATTTGCCCCAACATCCCCTCACGCCGCCCGCTCTGCGCGTAAAGGATGCGTTTAAATGGTATGACTCTGCAGTCGATGATTCTTTCGGTGAGAGATGGGAAGGGGTTAAAAACAAGCGTTTTGGTGCATTGTCGGGCGGGGAGAGGCGGTTTTGGGAGACATTGTTGATTCTTTTTTCACCTGTTCAATACGTTTTGTTGGATGAGCCTTTTTCGCATCTTTCACCCATTTATGTGGAGGAGTTGAAATGGCTGATTACGTCCCAAAAGGCCCAAAAAGGAATTCTCATCACCGATCACCTTTACCGAGAAGTACTAGAAATCTCAGATCAAACCTATTTTTTGCAAAACGGTAGGACCTATTTGTTACCCGATCCCCTCCGTGATTTGATGGATAGGGGGTATATTCCTGAATGATAAAATGAAGGCTATTTGCGCAAAAATTCGTTACTTTGTCGCTTGGTTCTGGTTAAGAAAAAAGAGGAAAGGATTGAGAGAATTGAGCCTAACTTTTTACCTCTTAGCCCCTAACTCTAAAACAAAAAAATGGCAAACGGAATTTTACAAGGGAAACGCGGCATCATTTCGGGTGCGCTTGATGAAAACTCAATTGCGTGGAAAGTAGCAATGAAAGCGAAAGCCGAGGGTGCAACTTTTACGCTGACAAACGCCCCTATTGCGATGCGTATGGGTGAAATTAATAAATTGGCGGATGCCTGTGAGGCTGAAATTATCCCCGCTGATGCTACTTCCATTGAAGAAATCGAAAACCTTTACAGCAAATCCATTGATGTATTGGGGGGGAAAGTTGACTTTGTGCTGCACTCCATCGGTATGTCGCCAAACATCCGTAAGGGCCGCCCCTATGGAGATTTGAATTACGATTGGTTTTTGAAAAGTATTGATGTTTCGGCGTTATCGTTTCATAAATTTTTGCAGGTAGCCGAAAAAATGGATGCCATCAACGAATGGGGGAGTGTAGTGGCCTTGTCGTACATGGCAGCACAACGGACGTTTCCTTTTTATACCGATATGGCGGAGGCTAAAGCGATGCTTGAGTCGATTGCCCGCAGCTACGGGTATCGTTATGGTAAATCAAAAAATGTACGGGTCAATACCGTTTCGCAATCACCTACCAAAACTACGGCAGGGTCAGGCATTGGAGGCTTTGATAAATTTTATGATTTCGCCGAAAAAATGTCTCCTCTTGGCAATGCTTCGGCCGACGATTGCGCCAATTATGTGGTGATGATGTTTTCGGATTATACCCGCATGGTAACCATGCAAAATCTCTTCCATGACGGCGGGTTCTCTATGATTGGTGTTTCGGAAGAACTGCTCCAGGGATAAAAAAATAAGTCCATCGTTTGTAGGTTTCACTACGAACGATGGACTCGTTTTTTACTGCGTCTAATTTCTACAACTCACGAATGCGAATATTACGGAACCACACCTTATCTCCGTGGTCCTGAATCGCTATTTTTCCTTTCGGAAATTTTGCGAAACCTTCCCATGTTTTGAATTTGCTATTGGCAACGAGTTTATCCCATTCTGGTCCTTGGGTGGGGAATGTTACCATCTGCTTACCGTTCAACCAGAAAGTGCCCTGCCCTTTGTCAATTTTCATTTTGGCTTTATTCCATTCACCAGCAGGTTTTACGGCCGTAAGGTCAGCTGGGGGAATCATGTCATACAATGAGCCTGCTTTGTGATTGCCATTTTTACCCGCAAATGAGTCGGGGTGTTTGGCGTCATCGAGTACCTGCATTTCGGGGCCAGTGCTGTAAGGACAGCAGTATTTTTTATCTTCTACCACTCCCCACATCACACCGCTGTTTCCTTTTTCGGAGATTTTCCACTCCATTTCCAACTCAAAATTCTCGAACTCAGCGTCTGTGACAAGGTCGCCGCCGCCTCTGCCAGTCAAGACCATAGCGCCGTCCTCAATTTGCCATTTGTCAGAAATAGGTTGTCCTTGCTTGTTATAAGCGTGCCAGCCGCTGAAATCCTTACCGTTGAAAAGGCTTTGCCATTTACCTTTTTTCTGAACGAAGCCACAAGTCAACATCAGCGTAACGGCTGCTAAAACGAGTGAAAACTTTACTTTTTGCATAATAGTGGAAAAATGATGATTGAGAGAAACAAAAAAATGAGCAGTAGATATATCTACCACTCATCAAAGAATATCCGCCCAAAACTATACTGTACTTTCAAGAATTGCAAACACTGTATAAACGCTATTTTTTACTAACGTAGGGGGCGAGACTGTACTTATTCTTCACTTGAATCGTCTGGGCAATCTTCATAAAGACTACCTTTGGCACTTCAATATTATGCTCCGTCAAGGCCACTTCAAAATCGGTCGTAAGCCCGATTGAACCTTGCGCAATGGTGATTTTACCTTTAAATGTCCGTGGTTTAGACACCCCGTGGAGGTTGAAGTCGCCAGTGGCGGAGATGTCGTAGGTGCCGTTTTTGGTGAAATCAATTTTTTCGTTGATTTTGCCCTTAAAGACCGCCTTGGGGTATTTGGCCGATTCGATGTAGTTTTCGTTGAAGTGCTCCTGCATGAGTTTGTTTGGAAAATCAAACTGTTTCATGTTCATCTGCACTACAATGTCGTTGGTGGAAGTGTTCAGAATCGCCTGCCCGAATTTATTAACTGCGGCAATATTTTCAACGGGTGTTTCTGAGAAAAAACTCGTTTCGCCGTTGCTCGTTGAATACAAATTCTGCGCCTTTAGGTAGCCAAGCGACGCGAAAGAAACGGAAAAAATGAGGACGATTGTTTTCATGGCATAGTAAGTTTAACCCATTAAGTAAAGAAAAAAAGGCTATTTCATCATTCCTTTGGCGCGTTTGTCAAAACTGAACGTTCTTGAAACGTTGAAACCCCAGCGGATGTCTCCTTTGCCCCAACTGCCCGAAGTGTCTCCAATAAATTGCTTTTCGACCATACCCGAAGAATTGGTAAAGTGAAGTTGAAATACGTGGCCCCCCGTCTCAATGTCGACACCGATAGCGAGCGAATTGCCGTACGGGTCGCCGAGGGCATTTTCGAGGTCTTTTTCACGAAATGCCCAATAATACTCCGCATTCAATGACAGACGTTTGTTTAGTTTCATTCTTCCGCCAAATCCCAACGCAAAAAGAGCCCGTTCTTGGGCGGCAGTCGCCACGCGGTTGCGGTACAAAAACGTAGGATTGAGTTGCAACGACAAGCGCTCGCTGAACTTACGGGCTATCAAAAGTTGAGTGCAATAAGACGTTTTGTCTTGGGTCGTAAGGTCTTTATCCAACGTTTCAATGACCGAACTCGCAAATGCCGTCACCGAGAAGGGGATGTTACGAGTGCCCGTCGACTGCCGAAGGAGTTTGGCTTTGGCCAAAAAATCAAAAGTTTTTTGAACACTACTACGTCCAAAACCAATCGTTATATTATCGGTCAAACCGTACTCAAATCCCAAACGAATGGTAGAATAATCAAGTCCGAAAAGATTGTATGCACCTGAGTTCAGGCGGTCAAAACGGTGATGAATGATGAAGTCTAAATGGTTTTTCTTGACGGTTTCAACAGAATGCCCGTTGATTATGCGCGTCCCTTTGAAAGTGGCCGTTGTATAATCTGTCGTTTTAGGCTCGTTTTCTTCGAGCATTTTTGTTAAATCTTCCTGCGCTTTTACGTCAATTGTACTCATCAACAACCACGCGGTAACTACTGAAGCAAGGGCTTTCATACACATTTAGTTAGGGTCTTTCTTGTTTTGGGGAACGCACTGTTATGGAAATGAATCGGTTAGGCACTAACGGTCAAGGTATTGCCATCGGCACTCAACTTGGCCGTATAAACCGTCAAAGCTTTGGTTGCTGGGCCCCTTTCAACGGTGCCCGTTGTGCTAAATTCTGATCCGTGATTGCTGCAAAAGAAGTCGTTCTCTGCCGAGCGATAGCCTACGGTTGTTCCCTCATGGGTACAGGCTTTTGAGAGGGCAACCATCGTGCCTTTGGCATTAGCTACGATTACGCTTCCTATCGTTACAAAGTTGCCCACCGTTTTAAGGGTGGCGAAGTCGGTGCTCGTCAAGTTTAGGGTGAAGTTAATGGCCCCTTTACTCAAATCAGCGTTGCCATTCAGGCCAGTAGAGGTTGTCGGGGTTGTGGGGTTTGGAGTAGGGTCATCACTGCCCGAAGAGCAAGCGGTCATGGTGGTACCTATGCAGTAAAAAGCCATCAGTGCACTGCTGCTAAGTCCTAATTCACGCAGGAATTGACCTCTTTTCATGATTGTCTGTTTCATGTAACGCAAAAGTTTATTTTGTGATAAAAATATGTTTGTACTGGCATTTACGAGTTTAAACCGTTTCTGGTTGCGTGAAGTACGCTTTTTTTTACAGTGAAAAGAATAAAGACTTTATAAACAGGAGAATCAGGTTTAGGTTATACTCAAAAAAGCGATCCTTGGATTACTTTGGGACGGATATGAGGAGGTTGGAGCGATAGCCCGCAATGCAGATTAAGTTGTTCGATCCAGTACTTAGTCAATTCGGGAGCGTTGGTGTTTTCGCCACAGTGGACAAAAATATAAGCCGTTTGCAGGCCTTGAGCATACCAGCCCTTTAGGCGTTGTACCCAGGCGTCGACCCGCGTAAAATCGGTTGGGTGCAGTTCATTGCCCACAAAACGCAGGGTAAGGGTGGGAGAAGTAAGGCTCATGTGCAACACGTCCCGGCGGCCCGCCACGTCGGACATCACGGTGCCAATTCCTTGTTTATGGAGTATTTCGATGGTTTTTTGCCAAATAGAGTCATTTGAAAACCAATCGGGGTGACGAAACTCAACCGCGATAGGAAAATTGGGCGGAAGTTGCTTTAAAAAAGCGGATAAAGTTTGAAAGTGAGAGGTATCAAACGTGGGGCCAAGCTGTAAAAAGGTGGTACCAAGATGCTCTCCCAGCCCTAAAACAGACGACATAAATTCCTGACTTAAGTGTTCACAACCTTTGAGTTGGTACTCATGACTAATGGCTTGGGGCCATTTGGGGCAGAAACGAAAACCCGGAGCTGCCGCCTCTACCCAACGCTGAATGGTGGTTTCTGAGGGAATTTGATAATGTGTAACGTTTAGCTCAATTGTATTGAACTGGCGGGTGTAGTGAGATAAGAAATCCTTTTCTTTCGCCGTTGTTGGATATATTTTTCCGACCCATTCTTTATTGGCCCAAATGGGAGGGCCAATAAAACAACGTGGAAGCTCAGATATTTTAAAAGAAGGTAGCACCCGACCAGTAAAAGGGTGGTCGGGTGGTAAGTTGAAATTAACTTTTGAAATGTCGTTTACTTTCCCAAAATCCATGATGAACGTATTATCTGTTGCAAATTAAGAAAATACGTAGGAAGAAAATAGTACATTATTTTACCCGTGCATCTTCCGAATACACACCCGCCTCACGTCGTCCGTCTCGGTGATAAAAAGCGCCTTGGCCGTTGCGTTTACCATTTTCGTAAATTCCTACAAAACGATCGCCATCGGCGTAGTAGTAAGTGCCTTTGCCGTGGGGAAGGTTGTTTTGAAACAACCCTACATACTTATCGCCATTGGGAAAATAGTAGGCCCCATACCCTGTACGTTGGTCGGTTCGAAAATCGCCCTTGTATTTCATTTTTCCATCGGGGTAGTACTGAACACCCGTACCGTGGCGTTTGCCATACCTAAAGTCCCCTTCGTATCGTTCGCCGCTTTCGTGCACATAAATTCCCAGCCCATTGTCACAATTTCCAGCCACACACCCTACATTTTCATCTTCGGGTTCTTCGAGAGCGGCTGAAACTACTACTGGGCGGGAAGGGGGGGCAGGCACAGTAGACTGTGAAGCCCGATTCGAAATCTGCGGGCCAGAAGCCGTCGGTTTTGGAGCGTTTGATAGTATCCCAGCGGCATCCACCCACCCTTGACGAATGGCTTCTACGCGGGTCGCTTTGGCGGGGTGAGAATACGTAGGCTTGTCGTCGCCGAGGGTTTTGATGGCTACTAAAGCTTCATCAAGCGTAGCCCCAAGGCGCTGCATAACAAAGCCAGAGAAGCGGTCGGCTTCCAATTCTTTTTGAGGACGACTGCCTTTGCCGTCGATGGTATGCCCCTGTAAATGATGGCCAATTTCGTGGGCCACAATACTAATGGCCGACCAGTCGGTTTGGGTGACATTCTCGACACGTTTCATAAAAGCACCGTCGTAGACTATGTAGCGCTGCCCGTCTACTACTGTAGCAAAGCAGTTTTCGGTATTTGGGCATTCTACTACCACAAAGTTTCGCAGCAGACCTACTTGCCTCAAAATTTGGTCTACCACCTGCTCGGCGTGCTGATTAGAACGAAAGCTGAGGTAATTGCAAATTTCTTTGGGTGTTTGAAGTTGTTTGTAGCCGAAATAATGGCATACAAAATCGTCGTCTTCTTGCTCCGTGGTGGGTGAAGTTTGGGCTTGAGCGTAAGAAAAAGTTGAAAGGGCTGTTAATAGGCAGAATAAGCTTTTCATGAAGTGTGCATTTAGCGGTAAAGGCAGATTGCATTGCTTGATTAAATAACGCCTATCCTGAAAAAATAGTACGTTTGAAACAAACAAAACCCCGATCTTCACTGAGCGGGGTTTTGCAGAAGTACGAGATGGGCTTTTGAAGCAATTATTTTACGGCAGCCAATGTCAAGTCAATGGCAAAATCATCGTAAATAGCTTTGTCACCGATGTTAGGGATGAATGATTTTGAACCATAACGAATATCCCATTTTGTGCGGTCAAGCGTGATTTTTGCATTGGCAGTTACACCTTTAGCGTCGGCTTTCACGGTAGCAGGGAAAGAGATGCTTTTGGTAATTCCTTTGATGGTCATGTCGCCTGTCAAAGTATAGTTAGTGCCTGAACCTTCGGCTTTAGTGATTTTGAAGGTTGCCTTAGGGTGTTTTTCTGCCGAGAAGAAATCATCAGACTTAAGGTGTCCTACCAATTTAGCGTTGTAACCGGCATCGGTAAGATCTTCACATTTAATGCTTGTCATGTCGATTTCAAAAGAACCTCCCGTGATTTTAGTGCCATCAACTGTCAAGGCACCGCTAGCCAAATTTACAGTTCCGTTGTGTTCGCCTGTTACTTTTTTAGCGTGCCATTTTACGACGCTCTTAGATGCATCTACTTTGTACGAAACGGCTTTTTTAGAGGCTGTTTTTTCGGTTGCAACTGCCGAGTTAATCATCATCATACCGGCTACCAATACACTTGCAAACATTTTGATTGTTTTCATTTTTTTCGTGGTATTTAAAAGTTTAAAAAATTAAGTTAAAAGACGTTTGTGTTTATGGATTTTATATAGTTAAAATGAAATACTTTAACGATTGCCCTGTTTTTAAAGCTTAAACAGAACCGCGAAGCTTATCCAAGATATCACTCAATAGATTTGCTTCTTCTTCCGTAACATTTTTAAGGGTATTTTCCCATTCACCCTGCATGGCGTCCAATTCAGCCAGAATTTTCATGCCATCGTCGGTAATGACCACATCAACGGCACGACGGTCACGGGGGCATTCGGTGCGTTTTACTAATCCTTTGGCCAAGAGTTTGTCTACTAAGCGTGAAGCGTTTGACATTTTGTCAAGCATTCGCTCAATAATATCATTCACTCTGACTGGATTTGGGTGCTGACCTCTTAAAATGCGCAATACATTGTACTGTTGCGTCGTTAAGTCATATGGTTTCAAGAGCGCAGCCTGACCGTTGCTTAACCAACTCGTAGTATAAATCAAGTTGAGCGCCATTTTGTGGTAAGCGTTTCTGAACTTACTCTGTTTGATGTCGGTTTCAATAGACATAAATACCTTTTTCAAATTTGACATTGCAAATATAAATGTATTTACATTATATGTCAATACATTTATTGGAAAAAATTATCTGAAAGGAATTATTTCGGGAGCAGAAATGTCAAAGTCATTGAGTCGAAGTGGGGTAACTCCCTCAAAACCAGCTCTAAATGGCTGGCCAATATCAGGGATGCCAGAATAAATACTTAGCCGAACTTGGAAGGTATTAAAGGTAAGATTTTCATTCCTGAACCTGAAACCGATGCCATATCCGTGAAAAGGCCGGGAGGTGATAAGAGGCTCTCCTTTAAAAGAAGTCCAGCCGAGGTTTGAAAATACGAAGGGCGCCATCCGAAATCCTAAAAAATTGATAGGACTAAAAAAGACACTTTCTACGCCAACGACCAGTTTGCGCGTGCCCCGCAGCTCGTCGCTGCTTATTCCCTGAATTCCTTCATTTCCGCTGATATTGAAATATTCATTTTGGAAACGATTAAAGCCCCAACCAAATTTTACGTTTAGAAAATGCCGGGCGTACCAACGTTGCCCCAAGTTGTGTAACGGTGTGAAGTAATTGTTTTCGGTACTAAAAACCCCCTGCTCGGTGGTTCCGCCTTTAAAATAAGTACCCAAATTAACCAAACTGTACAAATAGCCCGCTTTCATGTACAGAGCCTTGGAAAATTTCAGGCCAACGTACTTTCGGGTGCCTAACTCGGCGGGGTCGTTGCCATAGATAAACGCCGCCATTTCGCCCAGCGGTACGTCTTCCGTTCGACCAAAGCCGTATATCAATAAATCCCGTTTGTAGCGGCGGTTGGAGAATCCAAAACTGAATAGGGTGGGGCGCGTATTCTGGAAAAGTTGATTGGTACTGTCGGTGACGGCCTTGCCGCGGTTGTAAAATGTCTGGCGTGAATGCCGTAAAGCTACCACAAATCGAGCGCGTTCACGGAGTTGGTCGTCACCAAAAAAAATCTTAAACGAACGCCCAACCCACGCATCAAATAAAACATATTGTGACCAGAAGTAATTCCTAACCGAACGCCCCGTGAGGGAGTCGGTGGTAAATTCAAAGAGGCGTAAATCGTTGTACCCGACCTCGATTGAGCCAGCATATTTCATCTGTGGGGTCAGAAAAGGCCGAAAAACTTTAAAGCCAAGTTGTTTTTGGTCGCGCTGGAGGTTAAGGATTCCCTGACCCGTAATGAACGTTTTTCGATAGGAGGGAATGAGGTACCTACCCGAGTACTCCCATCGTTGGCGGGGCTCGTTGGCATTGTAACTAATCGAATTTTTTAGCAAGTGCCCTAGCCCCTGAAAATTGCGCTGTTCTAATCCGATAGAAAAATTATTCAGCCCCGAGGCTGAACCATCGGGTAGGAGCGACCATACATCTTGGGTATACACATGGACTTCGACGGCGTCTTTTGCATTTTTGTAGGGAACAATTACAATGCGCACGTCGTGAAAGATCCCCTGCTGTCGTAGGTACCGTTCGTTGTCCTTGATTTTTTCGGGGTCAATAAGGTCTCCTTCTTCAAAAAACAAAAAATTGTCTCGGATCACCCAGTCGCGGGTACTGCGATGAAATCGGTTGCCCGTGCGGTCGAGCCAATTGTCAGGCTCGCGTAGTGTATCATATACGCTGTACCCAAACACATCTGCACTGTGTACGTAAATCTTTCGAATCCAGCGCCCTTCAAAAACTTTATGGGGGTTTTCTTCAATTTCGCTGATGGTACTTCCTGAAGTTGTACTGTTATAAATATCCCGGAACAGAAAATTATAGACGGTTTTGGGGATTACTTTTTTTGCCTTGATGCCAAAGGCGGTGTCTTTGGCAGTGGGAGCATCAATGCGTAATTTTGAAATACTATCCAATGGAACTCTCTGCCCCACTGCTTCTAACAAAATGAGGCTAAGTATAAGCGTTGATAGTATGTTTTTTCCGCAGTAAATCATCGGAATACCTACGAGAATGCCCTATTCTTTGGTTCAATATTTAACTAATTAAATGAAAAATAAGTTATGACGTAGACAACCCCCTTAAAAATACCCATGAAATACCGAAAAATGTTCATCATCATTGGCTCTTTGTACGGGTTGGCGGTGGTAGTGTCGTCTTGTCTTACTGGCCGAATGAGTGACAAGGAGATCAACAGTTATTTTTCCAAAAGCCCTTATCAGCCCAAACGTCATTTTTATCAGGGACTGGGTCGGCTACTACACTATGTTGAGGTGGGTGATTCATCGCGACAGCCGATTTTGTTTGTTCATGGTTCTCCAGGTTCTTGGGACAACTTTAAATATTTTTTGAAAGATACCTTTTTATTGACCCATTACCATTTGTTGGCGGTAGATAGGCCAGGTTTTGGGGAGTCACAAGCAGAAGGGGCAGAAGATGAATTACCAAATCAAGCGGAAGCATTGTTGCCCATCTTAAAACGTCAATCGCGGCCCGTTATTTTAGTGGGGCACTCGTACGGTGGGCCCGTAATCGCCGAAGCCGCCATTCAGTATCCCCAGCATATCAAATCACTAGTCATTGTGGCGGGCTCGGTCGACCC
>JAIXPV010000194.1 GCA_027486105.1 Runella sp.
GAGCCAATCACTAAACGGTACATTGTGCGCCATCGTTTAAAGAAAAAAGACCCCAACGCGGCCCTCAGCGAGCCCGTAAAACCCATTATTTACTACATCGACCCTGGCGCGCCTGAGCCTATCCGCTCGGCCTTGGTCGAAGGTGCCAAATGGTGGAATCAGGCGTTTGAAGCGGCGGGCTATAAAGATGCGTTTCAGGTCAAACTCCTTCCTGCCGATGCCGACCCGATGGATGTACGGTACAATCTAGTACAGTGGGTACACCGCTCTACGCGCGGCTGGTCGTACGGTGGTAGCATCATCGACCCACGAACGGGCGAGATTCTGAAAGGGAAAGTTACGCTGGGGTCATTACGCGTTCGTCAAGATTACCTCATTGCGCAGGGATTGGTGGGCAATTATACAACCGATTCTACCAACACCGAAGACATGATGGGCATGTCGCTCGACCGTCTGAAACAACTGTCGGCGCACGAAATCGGGCACACATTAGGACTCCCCCACAACTACGTGGCGAGTGTGCACAACCGCGCGTCGGTGATGGACTATCCGCACATGCAGGTGGAATTGAAAAACGGAAAAGTAGATTTATCTAACGCATACGACAAAAAAATTGGAGATTACGATAAATGGTCCATCATTTGGGGATATCAGGATTTTCCGAAAGGCACCGATGAGAAAAAAGCGTTGAATGCGATTGTTGACCAAATGTACGGCAAAGGCCTGTACTTCCTTACCGACCAAGATGCCCGCCCCGAAGGTAGCGCCCATCCGCAAACCCACCTCTGGGACAACGGTGTGAATGTCACCGCAGAGTTAAAGCGAATTTCGGAAATTCGTAAGCTGACCTTGGCCAACTTTGACGAGCGCAAACTCCGCACGGGCACACCGATGAGCTCCTTGGAGGAGGTTTTTGTACCGATGTACATGTTTCATCGCTTTCAGGTAGAAGCAGCCGCCAAAGCCATTGCTGGGGTGAATTATCGTTTTTCGGTAAAAGGCGAAAAAGAACTCACCACTACGCCCGTAAATGGTAAAGAGCAACGTGACGCCTTGGTGGCGCTGTTGCAGACCCTCCAGGCCGATTTTCTGAAAGTGCCCGAAATGGTTTTGAAACTCACACCACCGCGCGCTTTTGGCTATGATGCCAACCCCCGCGAGACCTTTAAACGTCGTACGGGGTTAGTATTCGACCCACTGGGGCCCCCTGAAGCTTCGGCAGGTCTTACACTGCGCATGTTGCTCAATCCTGAGCGTTTGAGTCGATTAGTGATTCAATCGTCCTTTCATCCTTCGTTGCTGAGCTTGGAAGAAACCCTCGACCAACTCATTAATACTACGTGGAAATCAAACACTTCGCGGGCGGGATACGATGGGGAAATTGCTCGATTAGTGGAAAAAATGACGCTCGAAAAATTGCTAGAGGTGTCGAACAACAAAGATGTGACTCCTCAAGTAAGAGCCGTAGTAATGTTAAAATTGAAAGAATTGGGATACTGGCTTCAAAATAGAATGACAACCGATCCCAAACAAAAAGCCCATTATTTATTTGCGTCGCATCAAATTGAAACGGCAAAGTCAAACCCTTCTGACCTCAGCACCACCACGCCAATGACTCCGCCCGACGGCCAACCCATCGAATCAGGATATGATTGGTTAGCGCCCGCTTGCGACTGGGAATTGCCCGCGTTTTCGAAGGAAAAATAACCGAAGTATAGGCGGAAGATTTTCAGTTTATACTTCGGTTAATCAAAAAAGATACTGGAGATAATGACCAGTAAAAAGAAAACTACAATCACGATTAAATAATAAAACAAATCAATGAAAGGGTAATCTTGACGATTGAGTTTATCTAACCATTTAGAGAACATATCTTTACCGCGTATTTTAATATTCAATGTAGAATATCAGGCAAGAGAAAGACGAAAAACGACTTCCCAATACTGACTTTTTCGCACTAATTTTCAGCAAATCTAATGCAAATTTTCGTAAATACTTCCCTCAATGAATCGCTTCGCCAAGCATTGAAACAACAGTTGCCAGGGGGGCATTCGGTATTTTTCAAGAATGAATGGCCAGAAAATGAGCAAGCAGCGGCCTTCCAACAATCGCAGGTGATTTTAGGAAACCCACCCGCCGCTTGGTTGACTAATGCACCCTCTTTGCTCAAATACTGGCAGTTGGATTCGGCGGGTTTTGACGGCTACAAAAATCTAAATTTACCCAATGTAGCCGTATGTAATTTGGCCGATTATTTCTCCATCCCCTGCGCCGAAACGATAGTAGCGGGTATTCTGGCTTTTTATCGCGGCCTAGATGAGCTCACCTTGCTCAAAGCCGAAAAACGTTGGGTGGGTGCACCGATTCGCTTTCGGCTCAATTTACTCAGGGGCAAACGTGTGGTGATTTTAGGCGCTGGCAGCATCGGCCAAGCCGTCAAAAAACTGCTTTCGGGCTTTGATTGCTCTATTCAAATGGTTGCGCGCTCTCACCCGAGTGCGTCGATTCATTCGCCCGAAGAATTGCTAGCCGTATTGCCTCAAACTGATTTGGTCATCAATTGCCTTCCTGGCGCTGCTAGAGGCTTTTTTACGGCCCAAATGATTGATGCTTTGCCATCAACGGCGGTGTTTGCCAATGTCGGGCGCGGAACCACGGTAGACGAGCCTGCACTGATTGCCGCTTTGCAGGAAAAACGGCTGGCGGGTGCGGTATTGGACGTGACAGAAATTGAACCTTTACCAGCCGAAAACCCACTTTGGGATATGCCTAATGTGATTCTTACCCAACACACAGGCGGCGGGCAGACCAGTGAAGACGAAGGGAAAATTGCTTTTTTCGTCAAAAATTTTCAACGTTTTTTAAACAAACAACCCCTTGAAAATCAGATTGATTTAACCCGTGGCTACTAACTCAACCCTTATCTGCATTGACATGAAAATCTTCACATTCTTTTTGATTATCACCTGTTTTTTTACAGGGTTCACTGGTTTTTCCCAGCAAAACGCCGACGAAAAAGCGATTCTAAAAATTCTCCAAAAGCAGGAAGCCGACTGGAACGCGGGCGATGTAAATTCATTCATGGAAGGCTATTGGAAATCGGATTCTCTTGCGTTTATCGGGGCAAGAGGCCCTACGTACGGCTGGAAAAATACCCTTGAAAATTATAAAGTACGCTACCCCGACCGCGCCAGCATGGGTACCCTGAAATTCACGATTTTACGGTTGAATGCGTTGGACAAAAACGCCTATTTTGTCATCGGCAAATGGTACCTTACCCGCCCCGAAAAAGGAGATATTGGAGGGTATTATACGCTTGTTTTCAGGAAAATAGGTGGCAAATGGCTCATTGTCAGCGACCATACATCTTAAAACTCATAAAGACTCCTGAGTCAACTGCAATGGGCAAAACTCAACCCTTTTCCATTTTTCAGTTTGCCAGTTTTCGGTTTATCATTTCCGTTTCAGTCTTCATATTCCACAGCTTTCAGGAGCATTTTTTTCTCAGACTCCCGCAATTCATACCAAATTTTGCGCGTGCCTCCCGTAGGCCGCGCATTGGTATCTCCAGCGCGGTAAATGGGAAATTCGCGTACCAATTGC
>JAIXPV010000445.1 GCA_027486105.1 Runella sp.
AACACCCTGCCGTTAACTCTGCGTGGTTGGGTGATAAGATTCGTAAATACCATTATGTAAATATTGGGGTGGCGGTAGCCGTTGACGAAGGTCTGTTGGTTCCCGTAGTACGTGATGCCGATAAGAAAGTACTTTCAATCATTGCTGGTGAAGTGAAAGAAATGGCCGCCAAAGCCAAAGACAAAAAACTCCAACCTAAAGATTGGGAAGGCAACACATTCTCCATTTCCAACCTTGGAATGTTTGGTATCGACGAATTTACGGCTATTATCAATCCGCCAGATTCGTGCATCATGGCAGTGGGGGGCATCAAGAAAGTAGCCGCTTTTAAAGAAGATGGCACGATTTATCCAACCAACATCATGAAAGTAACGCTCTCATGCGACCACCGCGTGGTAGATGGCGCTACTGGTTCGGCCTTCCTCCAAACGTTTAAGAAACTTTTGGAGAATCCGCTAGGAATGTTGGTATAGTCAACCTGACGGCCGGAGCCGCTCCTGCGGTGCCGTAACCGCGTCCTTTGTCCCTCTCCTATGCCATTTTTAGGAGAGGGATTTTTTATTGTCTATCAATTGTTTTTCAATCATCAGACTCATTTACATCATGCAACCAATTCATGCCACAACCGTAGTAGGAATCATTCATAACGGAGAAGTAATAGTAGGAGCCGACGGACAGGCCACCATGGGAAATACCGTTGCCAAAAGCAACGTTCGGAAAGTAAGAAGTTTGGCCGGTGGGAAAGTAATTGCGGGATTTGCAGGCTCCACCGCCGACGCGTTTACGCTCATCGAACGTTTTGAAGAAAAACTCAATGCCTACGGTGGCAACCTCAAACGCGCCGCCATCGAACTTGCCAAAGACTGGCGCTCTGACCGATACCTTCGCAAATTGGAAGCCATGATGATTGTGGCAGGAAAAGACGAGCTGCTCGTTATCTCGGGCACGGGCGACGTACTCGAACCCGACAATCAGGTGGCTGCTATCGGCTCAGGAGCGATGTTTGCCCAAAGTGCGGCCTTGGCACTCAAAAAACACGCTCAGCATCTTTCCGCCGAAGATATGGTCCGTGAAAGTCTTCACATTGCCGCCGATATTTGTATCTATACCAACCACAATCTGGTAGTGGAGAAAGTCAAAGAATAAAGACTGGATTCCCTTTTTTGTTTTATAATCAATTACACTTTTTATGAAATACCTCGTCGTAGGTCTCGGCAACATTGGACCTGAATACGCATTTACCCGCCATAACGTAGGCTTTATGGTACTTGACCGACTCGCCGCCCAACATGACTTTAAGTTTTCGATGCAAAAACTGGCCTATACCGCTGAGTTTAAATACAAAGGACGGCAGATTTATTTTATCAAACCGACCACGTACATGAACCTCAGCGGCAAAGCCGTACGCTACTATATGGATGCGTGGAAAATCCCCGTTGAGAATGTCTTGGTCGTGACCGATGAAATTCAACTTCCGCAGGGCAAGATTAGAATCAAGCCCAAAGGCTCCAATGGTGGCCACAACGGCCTACGAAATATTGAAGAATTGCTGGGCACTCAGGAGTACTCCCGGTTGCGATTTGGCGTTGGAGATGATTTTCCGCGTGGGCAACAGGTAAAATATGTTTTAAGTAATTTTCCCGAAAATAATTTCGAAGAATTACTCATTGATTTAGACCGTGCAGGAGAAGCAATACTTAGTTTTTGTACTTTGGGGCTTCAAAACGCTATGAATAATTTCAATCAATGATTGTACTTTTTAAAGAATTTTACTTTTTGGCAAATAAAAATTTTATTAAAGTTGTATTATTTTAATCGAAATAATATTTTGATTTAAAACGTAAAACATTTTAATTTTTATTAAAAATCAGGGTTTTATGAAAGATTAAACAGAATATTATTTCGAATAACAAAAATTAAAAATTTGGACTTATAAAATCTTGCCGTACCTTTGTATCGTTCAATCAGCAAAAGAGAATTGAACTATATTATGAAATACCCAGTTAAGTTAATTATATTTGTAATAGGATTCTGTTTGAGTTTAATTTCAATCGAATCAAACGCAAAAGATGATAAGAGTACCGCAAATACCGCGGGTTTATCAAAAGGAAGAGAAAAGGCATTTGAACAGTACATTACCGATCATTTTACGCCTTTTATTGAGCAGGACGAGTGGAAAGTTTTTACAGAAGTTGTGACTTTATACAACCAGAGCCCGTCCAAGTTAGTGAATGTAAACGCCGAAAAGCAGCAAGAGTTTAAAAGTGCAGTGAAGTTGTTGAATCATGCCATGAAGAGCAGCAATGACGAAAATGCAAAAATTTGGCTCGAAAACGTTCGCAAAACGGCACACAATATAAATTTTCTGTGGACTGCAGATTGGGAAACATTAACTCCCGACCACGACACCGAAAGAATCATTGGGGAACCAATCAGCATGCTCAACGGTTTTTAATAACCAACGAAAGGCTTCAAAGAATTTAAAGTTAGTTTTTTCATGTAGAAAAGGTTAAGGGTTTAGGAATAGTCAGTATAAAGCCCCGCTCTCGATAGCGGGGCTTTATCTTTTTATGCCTATCAGTTCTACACATTCACCAACATCCCGAGTTTGCGGGCTTCTTTCCAACGCCCCCGCGTAAAATCAGGGAATTTTACTGGCGCATTGCCCCCCTGAATCGAAAGCGCCGAAAGCGGCGTAACCGACGACCACGAAGCCGCATCATACACGTCCATATCCAACGACGTACCACGGTTGAAGCAATCAATCAAACGGTAAATCAACACAAAGTCCATGCCTCCGTGTCCGCCGTTTTTCTCGATTTCATCCTTCATTTTGGCCCAAATCGGGTGTTTGTATTGCTCTCTAAGAGCCTTGTATTCTGGTTCTTTCAAGAATCCGTGTCCCTGTCCTTTTCTCGAGAATTGACTTGGATAACCCATGTGAAACGCTTTGGTGCCTGCCAACATGTTGATACGACTGTAAGGACGCGCCGTGACAATATCGTGCTGCACCAAAATCGAGCGCCCCAAATGCGTCTTAATCAAGGTGTTGTTCATATCACCTTTCTTAAATCCTTTGCGACCGTGAAACTCATTCGTAGGGTCAGTCATTACAGTCGAGTCTTCGCTCAAGCTTGCTTCCAAACTGCTCATCGAAACCAGGTGATTGAAGCGGTCGCCACGGTCGATGTTCATGTATTGCGCAACTGGCCCCAAACCGTGCATCGGATACAGGTTCCCGTCGCGGGCGTAGTTGTGACGAATACGCCACATATTGTAATAATCTGTCTTGGAGAAAAGCATCTCGCGCAGGTCGTGGATATAACCGCACTCTGCGTAGGTAAGCGTACCAAAAAGACCTTCATTGGCCATATTGAGCAGCCACAATTCTTCGTCTCCGTAGCAGACGTTTTCTAACATCATACAGTTACGTTGAGTTTGCTCGGCGGTGTTGACCAGTTTCCAGCAATCTTCCAAGGTATACGCTGCGGGAACTTCAGTGGCGGCGTGTTTGCCCTGTTGCATAGCATACACGCACATAGGCACGTGGTCTTCCCAAGGCGTTGCGATGATAACTAAGTCAATATCATCGCGGCGGCACATTTCTTTCCAAGCATCCACTTTGGTGTGATAGTAGGCAACATCATTTACGCCTTTTGACTCCAACCATTGCTTTGTACGATTGGTGTAGCGCTCCTGAATGTCACAAACCGCCACGATTTTAGCCTTAGCTCCGCACGCATGAACGAGCTTCACGTGCCCCGAACCGCGATTTCCCACCCCAATAAACGCAACGCGGACTTGGGCAATGGGGGGCATTTTGAGACCAATGACTGACTTACCCACGGGCTTGGGCGCAAAGCTGGCTCGTTCGATTTGTGCCTCAACGGAGTTGTTATTGGCTTTGGAAATAAAGGGTAATCCTAAAGCGGAGCCTATCGCCGCCGATGCTTTCAAAAACGAACGGCGTTCCAAGAAATTTTTCATGAAATGGGAGGGGTTTGAAGGTTAATTAAATAGTGTCAATTATGAATTTTGAATTGGCGATTCTGGCGAGTCATAACATTATGCACCAACCTTTGAGCCATTGAAAAACAACAGGGAAGCAAATTAATAAATTAATTTAAAAAA
>JAIXPV010000041.1 GCA_027486105.1 Runella sp.
AAATATCTTGCTCGATTTTCTGTAATTCGCTACGGATAAAACTGCGAAATTCTTCAGGAGTCACATTGAGTTTCAGGACTGATCTGAATTTTATACCTGAAATGGCAACGGGTATTTTTAACTCCATTGTCGGGATTTTGAACCGGGGAATGGAAAAAAACTTCATAATGTCATCTTTGGCATAGCTCTTGGCGATTGCTACGGCACTTTCATCGCCCATCTTACGGGCTGCCGATATTTCCGAGAAGATAAAACCTAAATATTCAGCTAATGTAATCATAGGGAAAAGATTAAGTATAGGGCTTCTTTATCACAAGAAGCCCTATGGTAAATTATTGAAGTAAATTAAGGACCTGTTCAATGCCTTTGGGCATCTCATCCTGTACTGCTCTAACCTTTACATTCATGGAATATTCTCTTTTCACCTCTGTGCCAGTAGAAGATTGCCGTTGATAAGAAGCGGATACCTTAAAGCGAACGGGCCCAAATCCACCTGCAGCTTCGGCATTAATACCCAATGATTGACTGGAAGAGGCCGTATCTATCGAATTGAGTTTGACATTGAAGTCAATATCTACGTATTCAATTCGTAAGAAAGGAATGTTAAGGCAGGCCAAAAGAGGAACGGAGATTTCTCGGTTTTCAGTTGTTGCCACTGGATTTGGATTATCTTCTGTTGGTTGCGGAGTTGTCGTTGCCGTTTTCTTAAACTGGACATTGACAATTGTGCCATCTTCCTTAAATCCGACCTTCTTAATGAAGTCAACAGATGCTATTGACGAAGCAACTTGTGCATCAATGGCTGCCTGCAGCGGCCCGCCGATCATATTTCGGAAGTCAAGGCTACCCAATTCTGCCCCAAAGCCTTCGCCGCTTCGGCTCATGGTGAGTCCTTCTGTTTCGATGGCTTTTTGGCTGAGTTGACCAATGATTTTCTTGGTTTGCTCAATTACGGCTACTTTTTCAATTTTTGTAACTTCACCACCTGTGTTATCCTGCAAGTCGGCTGGCTTGCTTTCTTCCTTTGCTTTTTGTTCTTTTTCGGAATGATCTTTTGCCATTTCTTTACAGAGTTAAACTAGGTGAAAATCTTTTGACTGAATTCGGCGGTTTGGGATTCCGTCTGATTACGCTGGGCTGCTCCCATTGCTGAAAGTGCATTGGCAACTTGAGTATCTAGCAATGAGCGCTTAATGTTGCCATTGACGGCTCTCAAACAGCGGCAAAAATGGTAGGTAAAATAGCCGCGAGTCTGACCACCTATCGGGCCTTCCATACTTACCTGATTGTCTTTACAAGCGGCCCACAAGGTATGGTTCAATCCTGCAACTGGAATGAGCGCTCGGGTGGTTTTTAGTGATTTTCCTTTCTTTCCAAGCTCATTTTGATGAGTAAAATAAAATTCATCTTCGAGCATGGGAGCAACAAAGCGAGCGCCCGTATATTGGTCTGCTTCATCAAAGTACATGCCGCCACCTTCCACTACCAGAAGCCGAGTACCAGTGCCTGAATGGCAGCAATCAAAAATTACTTCAAGGTTTACGCCCGCTTTTAACCCGGCAAATATTGCCTTGAAGTCGTCATCTTTCATTACTCCAGCCGAAGCAAAATCGTGTGGGCAAATGGCCTCGTCTAGGCCATCTACCTCGAAATCAGCGCCTACATTGGCTACTCTGGTTCCGTGCCCAGAGTAGTAAAACACAATAGAGTCGCCTGCTATTGCTCCTGTGACCAAGGAAGCTAACAGGCTTTTGATATTTGCCCGTGTTGCATTCCGGTCGGTCAAAATTCGGATGTTGGCAGCTGGAAAACCGCAGATTACAAGTGTATTTGCCATGTCGCGGGCATCGTTGACACATCCTCGTAAATCAGGGCCTCCTGCGCCGATTGGGGCATAATCATTAATGCCCACAACTAATGCTCTTTTTGCCATTTTTGTGTAGTAAGAGTTTAATTTTACCTACTCTATTTTACGCTTTTCGGTAACCGCGCTACTGTTTTATAAGCTTTTGAGAAGGGAGATCAATGAAGGTTGGGGAGAGCAATCACTCTTATCCTGACGTACATTGGTGTGGGTCCAAATGCCTCCAGCCGCATTCAGCGCATTCGTATTTATTCCAAAGGCGGCAGCAGGATTGGCCGCATTGGTAGCAAGACTTGCTTTCAAACCCATATTTCGGTTGATGGAATACTGGCTGCAAAGGTGATGGAGCAATTGATTTAAAGAGCCGAGCTGACGATCTGTGTATTTATGATAATATTTATAGCCTCTAAATAGAACAGGCAGCTCTACAACTTGCGCCTCAGGGACAATTGTATTGATATAGTTTACAAATCCTCGCCCTGGCTGAAAGGTTAATGGACCATAATTGCACAGTTCAATCCCGATTGATTTCTTATTGAGGATTGCCCCGCCAATCCCAAGATGATAGGCCCATTTACCTTCTGGAAAACAGCGCACAATTTTTCCGTCATACGCCGTATCACTGGTAGTGGTTGATATACCTCCTATGACAAAAGAAGTAGCGACTCTTATTGGGTTACCATTGTGGTCCCGGTCGTTTTTCCAACCGTTTATGACTGCATCTGGACGATGGCCACCCGCTGTGTGATGCAGAAAAATCATGGACTTTTGTGCTACCTCATTGATATATTCTGTAACGGGCAATGCTATTTCCTGAATATTCATGGCTGTTAATGGTTTATTGAGCTTTTTTTTGACGTAAGTAAATGAGCAAAATTAATTTACACTTCACGCAGAGCCACTAAGTTTTAGATAATCAACCTTTTACAGTCTTTAGGCCACTGCGACTTTGCGTGAATGAATTTGTGTGAAATGGTATGGCTGGAAATACTTTTGCGGATGTTTACCGCGAGTCACGGCTGCGCCACCATGCTCTTAGGCCGGGCAATCGCCGTCGTGAGATAGGCAATCTAAGGCCGCAGGATAGTTGGAGGTTCTTTTGGTGTACGTTGATGGTTTTGATAAATCGGAGATTGACAGTGATTCCTTTGTTTACTCGACTAAAATCATCGTTGGATAATTGGCTTTCAATGAGTTGCAGTGTTTTGCTTAAAAGTATTTTTTTGCCGTTGCAGAGGTGGACATAGGTGTAGTTGCGGTCACTTTCCAGCCACATAATATCGTCTTTGGATAATTGTCGTACCATGTTCAGTACAGGGCTGTTGATAAAAGGAAGTGGATTCATGAATTGACAGGCTTTGTTCGTTCAGTATTAATTACGACAAAGTTGCAACGAAAGGAAGGCCGATGAAATAGCGAATATTTGCTATTTTGCTAAAAAACAACCCCCTCTTTGGTTAAAGGAGGGGGCCGTAAAAACGAAAAAAATTAAACTATTTTTTGCCTTAAGGCTTTTGAAATCGCTTCCTGAGAGGAGTTTACATGGAGTTTGTCATATATTTTACGAAGATGAGCATTAACAGTATTAAAACTAATAAAACAAACCTCGGCAATCATTTTATAACTGTGGCCTTCAACTAGGTATTTTAAAATTTCTTTTTCACGTTTTGAAAGATCATAAAACTCAGGTTGGGCTGTTTGCTGAGATTGAAAAAAGGAAAGTACCTTACGGGCAATACTTGGACTCATTGGTGAGCCTCCTGTATAAACATCGGCTATTGCTTCCAGAATTTTATCTGGAGAAGTTCCTTTAAGAATGTAGCCAGAGGCCCCTGCGCAAATGGCTGCAAATACTTTATCGTCATCTTCAAAAACGGTTTGCATCATAATTTGGATGCTAGGATGCTCCTTCTTGATTATCTTTACCGCTTCAATACCCGAAATTTCTGGCATTTTTATATCCATGATAATTACGTCGGGTTTTGATTTAGCCACCTTGGGGAGTATATTAAGTGCATTTTGATAAGCACCCACAAATAAATAATCGTCACTGTCTTTCAATAGCATTTCTAAACTGCTTGCAAAAGCGCTGTTGTCATCAAAAATGGCTACTCGGATCATCGTTTTTTTGGGGGGAGAAGTGAGAAAGAGAGGTACATCAAGAGGCTAAGTATAATCATCACACTGTATAGTACACTCCATGCAAAAGACTATTAGAAAATAGATAAAGAAAATAGCGAATTGTAGGTATTTTAGAGAGGGATGACAAATTTTGTGGTGGTTCCTTCTTGGTTGGATTGCACCTCTATTTTGCCTTCTAAATACCCAATACGCTGATGTAAGTTTCTAAGTCCGTTACCTTCCGAAATCTGGGTGCTGTCAAAACCGCATCCGTTATCTGTGATTTTGGCACTAAGCCAATTTTCATGTTTTTTGATAGAGATTTCGGCCTTTGTAGCACCAGAGTGTTTGGCAATGTTGTGGGTAAGTTCTTTAAAAATAAGAAACAGGTTACGTTGTTGTTCAATAGTCAGAGGTTGGTTTTCGGGCATTTCATTTCTGAATTGGAGCTCTATTTCACGGTTTTGCAGCATTTCATTCGCAAAAGCGCGAACTTTGTCAATGAAATCGGTAGCGTTGTCATTTTCGGGGTTGATGGTCCAAACCATACCGCGCATGGTTTGGACCATTTCTTTGGACTCTTCCAGGATACGTTCCAAAATCGGTAATACAGATTCGGGCTTTTTCTCAAATTTCTTTTTGGCCATTTCGCTCAGAAAGCTGATGTTGGAGAGTGTGCTGCCTACATCATC
>JAIXPV010000332.1 GCA_027486105.1 Runella sp.
CGCCTTTGGAATGATATTCCACAAACGGCAATTTTCAGTCAGGTGTTTTAAAAATTGCGCCTGAACTTTTAGGGATGATTATGTTTAGAGAACTTTCAATCACTTGAATATCAATAAAATAGCCAATCACGAATTGGCTATTTTATATACCTATTCAATTAACATTTGCAAAAATCACAATAACCTCCGTATTTGGTATGTTAGAAGTATTTATTCAGCAAACCCAAGCGATGAGAAGACACGTCGAAATGTTACATGCACTCTTTAAAAGTGCAACAGAGGGGATTATTGTGGTAGATTCATGGGGAGAAATTCAATTGGTAAATCCAAAAGCACAGGCGCTGTTTGGGTATGAGGAAGGAGAATTGCTCGACAAAAAAATTGAGACCCTTATTCCTCAACGGTACACAAAAAAACACGTTGATCACCGTATGAATTACGCCCAGCAACCCAAAGCCAGAAGCATGGGGGGCAATTTTGATTTAAAGGCCAAACGCAAAGATGATAGCGAGTTTCCGGTTGAGGTAAGTTTGAGCCCATTTAGTACCAGCGACGGCGACTACATCGTTAGTTTTATCATTGATATTTCTGAACGAAAAAAACAAGAAGTTGCGCTGCTTGAAGCCCACCACGAAATCCAAAACCTAAACGCTGACTTAGAAAAACGGGTCGAACAACGTACTCGCGAGCTAGCCCGGGCAATGGAAGAACTTGAACAATCGAAGCAGGAAGTAATGCGGGCCCTTGAAAAAGAGCGCCAACTAAACGATATGAAAACGAAATTCGTGACCATTGCCTCGCACGAGTTTCGCACTCCTTTGGCCACAATCTTGTCATCAGCCTCATTGATTGGGCGTTATGTCCACAGCGAAGAAGATGAAAAACGTCAAAAACACGTTCAACGCATAAAATCGACGGTTAATAATCTGACCGAAATTTTGAATGACTTCTTATCGTTGGGAAAACTGGAAGAAGGCCAAATACGGAACGTGCCTGTGGTGTTTAATCTCTACGAATTTTGCAAAGAAATGGTAGATGAACTCCGTTCGGTGTGTAAGGAAAACCAACAGGTTCAATATTTACACACTGGAGATTCGGAGGTGTGTGTTGACCGTCATTTGCTCAAAAATGTCCTCATCAATCTTATTTCCAATGCCGCAAAATATTCGGGCGAAGGAAAGGACATTTTTTTAAGCACGGCAAAAGTAGATTCAACATTAAATATCGTAATTCGAGACCAAGGAATTGGTATTCCAGAGCAAGATATCCCCTATGTATTTGACCGATTTTTTAGAGCACAAAATTCAGGAACTATTCAAGGAACTGGATTAGGGCTCAACATCGTATATAAATATGTCCAGTTGATGAATGGTAATATTCATCTAGATAGTAAGCTCAATGAAGGCACCCGTGTTTCTCTTGTACTCCCCTCATAATAGTAAATGAAAACAATCCTGTTGATAGAAGACAATCCCGATATGCGGGATAATACGACCGAAATTCTGGAGTTGGCCCACTACAATGTAATAACGGCCGAAAATGGCAAACAAGGGATTAAACTGGCACAAGAAAGCAGTCCCGACCTTATCATCTGCGACATTATGATGCCAGAGTTGGATGGGTACGGAGTACTTCATTTACTCAGTAAGGAACCCTCTACCGCCAGTATTCCGTTTATCTTTCTAACAGCAAAGGCCGAAAAAAATGACTATCGTAAAGGGATGACGCTCGGGGCCGACGATTACCTCACCAAACCCTACGACGATGTGGAACTATTGAGTGCAGTTGAAACACGCCTGCGCAAAAACAACCTGCTCAAAACGGAATATTCACGTACGGAAGAAGGTCTTTATCAGTTTTTGAACGAGGCCAAGTCTTTTGAATCACTCAAGAAACTTTCTGAAAATAAGAAAACGAAGCTCTTCAAGAAACGAGAGATTATCTATTCGGAAGGCAATTATCCCAATGCGGTTTATTTTTTAAAAAGCGGGAAAGTAAAGAATTTCAAAACCAACGAATTTGGGAAAGAATACATCATTGAGCTGCACAAGCCTGGTGATTTTTTTGGGTATTTGGATTTGCTAGAAAACACCGCCTATCAAGACTCTGCGGTTACGCTTCAAGACAGTGAGGTGGTGATTATCCCCAAAGATGAGTTTAATTCATTGTTGTACAACAACCGTGATGTAGCCTCAAAATTTATTAAAATTCTTTCCAATGAAGTACGCGAGCGTGAAGAACGCCTACTCAAATTGGCCTATAACTCAGTGCGCAAACGCGTGGCCGAATCGCTCATTATGCTGGCCAATCGCTATCAGGAAGACAAAACCAAGCATTTTGCGATCGCTATTACCCGCGAAGACTTGGCAAGCATTGTAGGAACAGCCACTGAAACAGTGATTCGTACGCTGTCGGACTTCAAAGAAGAATCACTTATTGAAATGAAAGGCAGTCTCATCACGGTGCTAGATTATGAAAAACTGGCGAGGATGAGAAACTGAGTCGAATGCCAACTTACTGATAACTAACGTCGGCGAGGGCTGCGCGCCCCGGTTCAAACCTCGCCGGCGTTTCATTTCTACCCCAACGCCTCTACCTCCAGCACTGCCTGCTCCCAGTTTTCAGTCGATTTGTCGATTTTTTGCTTGATTTCAGCGTATTGGCGGTTTATTTCGGCCAACTTGGTCGGATTGCTATAAATAGCTTCGTCGGCCAATTTCACTTCTAATTCCGTCTTATGTTTTTCTAGTTCATCAATCTCTTTTTCTAGTTGATTGACCTTATTTTGTAGCTGTTTGAGCGCAGGCCCGTTTGAGCTTCCATTTTTCGACGGCGGCGTAGCGGGAGTTGGGGGCGCGGTTTTTATAGCGTTCATAGATGCTAAGCTCGTCATAACAGCCTCTTTGCCTTTGGTCGTTTGTTCTTCTCCACGCTCTTCCTGCCACCATTCGTATTCTTGATAAGTGCCTGGGTATTCTTTTACTTCGCGATTGTCGATGTACCAAATTTTACTCGCAATGGCTTCCACAAAAAAACGGTCGTGAGAAACCACCACAAAAGAGCCTTCATATTGGCGCAGCGCCTGAATCAGAATATTGACCGATTGCATGTCTAAGTGGTTGGTAGGCTCATCGAGCAGCAGGAAGTTGGCTTCCGATACTAGTACTTTTGCCAACGCTACCCGCGATTTTTCGCCTCCAGAAAGGACTTTTATTTTTTTAAAAACATCCTCCCCCGTAAACAAAAAACAACCCAAAATAGTCCGACATTCCGTTTCACTCTTGGTAGGGTTGGCATATTTAAGTTCTTCCAGAATCGTATGCTCAATATTCAGTGATTCCAGCTGGTGCTGCGCATAAAACGTAAAAAGTACGTTATGTCCTAATCGCCGCTCACCTTCGATGGGTTCGGTGCCAGCAATGACCCGCAGGAGCGTCGATTTTCCTTTTCCATTGGCTCCGATGAGGGCGATTTTGTCACCCCGTTCCATCGAAATAGTGGTATTTTTGAGGATTTCTTTTTCACCGTACGCCTTCGACACGTTTTCGAGTTGTAGCACATGGCGCCCGGGTTGGGTGGTAAACTGGAATCGAAAATGCACTTTTGCATTTTCATCGACCACGGCTTCTACGCGGTCCATTCTATCCAACATTTTAGCGCGGCTTTGGGCTTGTTTGGCCTTGGTTGCTTTGGCCTTAAAACGCTCAATGAAACGTTCCGTTTGGCGTATTTTGGCCTGTTGGTTCTCGTAAGCGCCTTTTTGAATTTCATTACGAAGGGCTTTTTCTTCGATGTAGAAAGAATAATTACCGCCGTAATAATTCAACTTTTGATTGCTCACTTCCACCATCGTATCGCAGACATTGTCCAAGAACTCGCGGTCGTGAGAAACCACAATGACGGCATTTTCATAACTCTGAACGTATTTTTCTACCCA
>JAIXPV010000387.1 GCA_027486105.1 Runella sp.
AAGCCCGTCAAATGGCACGAAGTAATCATTGAAATGGTGGTGGGGGCGATTGTTTTTTATTTCTTCATGATTGAAGAATTTGAATGGCGCATGACCCCGCCGCGCTCCGAAATGTGGGCGGCCTGCTTTGGTTCGGCCGTAGCTTTGACGTGGTATCTGGTGCGCAATAAACATTATGCTGCCTTGCGCGTGGCGGTATTTACGGGATTGGGCGGCGGCTTTGGCTTTGGTTTCGGAAATTTTTTGCAAGTACTCGGGCATATTTCGGGCATCAAGTTCAATTTCTGGAACGTAATGGAGTATTCGTTAGGCTTTTTCGGGGGGCTTGGCATGACTTACGGCACGCTGACCTCGCAGTGGGAAAAGACCGACGAGACCCAACCCAAATCTAAGGTTTGGTTTCCTTTGCTAATGGTTGTATTGGTGATTCCGTTTATTGTGTGGGACCAATCCTTTGACTTAGAGCGTCTTCAAAATATTTACAGCCAGATAGAAGTCGCCGCCGACAGTCCAGTGTTGGTGGGGGTACAATGGGTTTCGATAGGTTTAGTGATGGCGTTTACGGCTTTTTGGTGGGTGCGTTTTTATCAAAATAAACCTAATCCGCTTGCTTATAGTGCCAACGAAATTTATACCCTTTTTCTGGGTCATTGGGGCTTGTATGTGGTATTTAGCTTGTTGATTACGGGCGCTTTTATGAGTGGTTATCGCATTGAGCAGTACCTCTACATCGTCAATTGGGTCATCGTGGCCCTGTTGATTGGCAAAACCCAGCCCGAGTTTAGCGCCAAACCGCTTGCCCCCACGAAATGGGGAATTAATTTTGGCATTTTACTGGTCGTTTTTGCCCTCCTGACGCTCATCCTCATCAACTCCCACGACGAGCTAAAAGGCGCCCACAAACGCTTTGGCGTGCCCCCGCCAACGGAGGAGGCGAAGTAATTCATGGTCTTAAAAAACAAAAAAAGCGTTGGGCAACCGACGCTTTTTTTGTGGGGCTTGCTGATTGATAGTAAGTTATGTACATTCTTCAGAAGACTTTATAAAGCAGCCTTTCATGCGCTAAACTCTTCCCTCCCCAAAAAATCGCAGAAAAGTTTGTGTAGTCAAATAGCTATGCATATATTTGTAGTCAAATGACTACATGATGAACTTACGACGAGACGTATTTCAAGCCATTGCCGACCCCACACGGAGGACTATTCTGCTGTTGGTGGCTTCGCAGGCTATGACGGCGGGGGCCATCGCGGCCAACTTTGACACCGCCCGCCCGACGGTTTCCAAACACCTACAAATCCTGACCGAGTGCGAATTGCTGCAACAGCAACAAAACGGTAGGGAAATCTACTACCACCTCAATGCACTGAAAATGAAAGAAGTAGCAGACTTCCTTGAGCCCTTCCGCCAACTATGGGACGACCGATTCAACAAATTGGAAGCCATCATGAAAAACTATAAACCAGAAAAATAAAACAGCATGGAACAAAAAACAAAAATCCACGCCGAAGACGGTAAACAGGACCTGACCATCACGAGGGAGTTTGATTTGCCCTTAGAGTTGCTGTTTAAAGCCTACGAAGACCCCAACATTGTGGAGCAATGGATGGGCACCAAGGTGCTAAAATTGGAGAACAAAAAGCACGGCAGTTATCAGTTTGAAACCACCGACCCGAAGGGTAACAAACACGGTTTCAATGGCGTAATCCATGAGTTTGTGTCAAATAAAAAAATCACGCGGACGTTTGAAATGGAAAATCCCCCCGCTTCGGCGTACCGATTTCCTGTTCAGCTGGAATTTTTAGAATTTGAAAAACGCTCAGACCACACCAGCCAACTCACCATGCACATTGTCTATCGCTCCGTGGCCGACCGAGACCAAATGCTCAGGTTACCCTTTGCGCAAGGCATCAATATGGCCCACAATCGAATACAGAACATCGTAGGTAACATAAAATAACAAAACCATGAATAACGCAAAAAAGAAATTGTCGTCGGAACAACAACAAGAACTGCTCAGCGTATTGAAAACACGCTTTGACAAAAACAAAAACCGTCATAAAGGGATAGAATGGGCTAATGTATTGGCAAAACTGGAAGCCAATCCCGAAAAGCTCTGGTCGCTTGATGAAATGGAAATCAGCGGTGGCGAACCCGATGTGGTGGGCTATGATGCCAAAACCGACGAATACATTTTCTATGATTGTGCCTCAGAAAGTCCTAAAGGTCGGAGAAGCCTCTGCTATGACCATGAGGCACTAGAAGCAAGAAAAGAAAATAAACCCCAAAACAGCGCCGTTGAGATGGCGGCCGATATGGGCATTGCGCTTTTAACGGAAGAACAATACCGTCAGTTGCAGCAATTGGGGAACTTCGATCTAAAAACCTCAAGCTGGGTACAAACACCCGTCGAAATCAGAAAACGCGGTGGTGCCCTTTTTTGCGACCGTCGCTACGATATGGTATTTTTGTATCACAACGGTGCCGAATCTTACTACGCAGCTCGAGGGTTTCGTGGCTCGCTAAGGGTCTGAAAAAAATACCTCCTACGAACAACCCTAAAAGGAATCCTACCGTTGTTTTTTTTCCCCTAAAACCTCAAAGTGCCAGGACGAATTGAAGCAATTGAGAAGGGTCGTTCTTGACTGTGGCCTAACCGAACAACTGGAGGGAGGCGTTTCTTGCTACTCGTTTTAAAAGGGTAACGTTATATTTTCAAAGAATACGGTGCGCTGTTGTTTTTCAAAGGGGCTCTGTTGGCAGATGTTCTAAGCCCCAAACTTCGAAAAACGATCCTCCTCTCAACGATGTTGAATTTTAAGGAAAGGTACAGCAAACAAGTACTTGGAAAGGGTCTTTAAAATAGGCTGTTTATACTAGCAATGGCCACATAAAAAACAGAATACCGTAAAAAATCAATGCAAAGACGAAAATTCATTAAAGATGCCTTAACGGGATTTCGGGGTATCGTATTGGCAGAATCCCTACTGGTAAGTGCGTGTAAAAAAGAGGGTATCGGTAAGCCGAACGGCAAAAAGGTTATCGTTGTCGGAGCAGGAATATCAGGTCTTGCAGCCGCCAAAAAACTCAACCAAAACGGTTTTAATGTCGTTGTTTTAGAATCCCAAAATAAAGTGGGCGGTAGGCTAAAGACTGATCGAACGTTAGGAGTTGCTTTTGACGAAGGGGCAAGTTGGATTCACGGAATCAGGGGAAATCCAATCACTGATTTGGCCCAACAGGCAGGAATGAGTACAGCGGTTACGGATGACGATAGCGTTTTATCGTATGACGTTGGTGGCGTTTTAAGAAGTGATGCTGTGCTTTCTCAAGCCGAAGAACAACTCTACACTATTTTGGCAACGATGATGAAGAGCGGCAATGCCACCCAAAGTTTTGAAACTGTTTTTAGAAACTTATATCCCACCAAAGCCAATGACCGACTTTGGAAATTTCTCCTTTCTACATATGTCACCTTTGATACTGGCGATCTGAATAACCTTTCTTCGCTACTTTATAACGAGGGAGAGGAATTTGGCGGTAAAGAGAGTATTTCCACCAGTGGGTATGATAGTATTCCCCATTATTTAGGCAAGGGTCTGACGATTCAGCTCAATCAGCGAGTTACCAAAATTGATTATACCAGCACTAACGTAAAAGTTGAACATAACGGAACTATCAGCGAAGCCGATCATGTACTTGTAACGGTTCCCTTAGGTGTTTTGAAAAATAATGTTGTTCAGTTTATTCCAACGTTACCAGCTGCCAAACAAAATGCGATACAAAAAGTGGGAATGAATTGCGTAAACAAGTTTTTATTGACTTGGAAGACTGCCTTTTGGGACGATGTGCAATACATTTCTTATACCCCCGAAATCCGAGACAAATTCAATTATTTTTTGAATGTCAGAAAGTTTCAGCCAACAGCAAATGCTTTGATGACATTTGCCTACGCCGATTATGCCCGGCAAACGGAAACAATGACCGATGTACAAATTATCAACCAAATAATGGAGCATTTGAAAGATATATACGGAACCAGCATTCCGGCACCTACCGCTATGCTACGAACCAAATGGCAAACCAACGAGAACTGTTTTGGTGCCTATTCCTACACCGCCGTTGGTACAGAAATGCGCCATTTTGACGACTTGGCAGAAGCAATAAACGACAAACTCTTTTTTGCAGGTGAACATACAGAAAGTGAGTATTTTTCAACCGTCCACGGAGCCTATTTAAGCGGAATGAGAGAAGCAGATAAAATAATTGCCTTACGCTAAGGACAGGGAGTATTAACGCGTAAAAAGAACTATCATCTATCGTTACGACATTGGGAAATGGCTCTCCAAAAGGCCGTTTATTTTGTGTTGCATTCACAGACTGTGATGAACACATTCATTCGTTTATTCGTCATTATAGCTGTTACTGGTATTTTTTTCTGCCAACTTTTTGAAAACAGCTTAGCTATTTCTCTTGCCAAATCGCCCATAAATGAATTACTTGCTTCCTTAATTTTACACGAAACATGAAAAAATGGCTGTTTGTCTTCTTACTGGCCTGTACTCCCCTGAGCGGCTTTACCCAAACATTGGCCAAAGATACCGTGGCCATTAAAAATGTCATTGCCGATTTTTTTGAGCTGTTTTCCCAAAACGACCTCAAATACATGGAGCGCAACTGTACGCCTGAGTTTGAACTTTACGAAGTGGGTTATCTTTGGACCACCGATACCCTGCGTAATTTTGTAGCCAAACGGCAGGCGCAGAAGCGGGTTTGGGTAAGGGCCAATGCCTTTAACTTTATTCGGATCAACGTCAAAAAAGACATCGCGTGGGTGGGGTATTACAACACTGCCTCGCTAACCCACGGGGAGACCAACGAAAAAAGAACCGTCAAATGGCTAGAAAGTGCCATTTTGGTCAAAAAAAACCGCCGCTGGTGGCTGACCCCAATGCACTCAACGCCAATGCCTAAGTAGACTAATTGCTGGGCACGGGTGCGGGACCAGTGGTACTGTAGGTGCAGCCATTTAATTGAGTCAAAAAGGATTTGACGGCGGTAGTTTCAAAACCGGGCGTGAGCAAAATTGAATTACCAGCCGTAAAAGTGGTAATGCTGTTGGTCGAAAGTTTGGCTGTCGAAGTGATGAATTGCTGGGCCGTAATTTGATTGGTACCCGAAAGTGTTCCGCCTACGGTTGACTGAAGTGGGCAATCTTTTAAGACGTGGATTTCGGTTCCCGTAGTGCCGTCATTTGCCAGAAAAAGAATGATTTTTCGTAATGGTGAATGATAAAAACTGTTGGGGGAGGAACTAGCATTTGTTGCGGGGGCGATATTTTTCAGCAGTATTTTGGTGATGCCATCGGAAAAGTAAGGTTCATAGTTGATTGAAATCGTGTCATAGCCTACAAAGACCAAGCCATAATTGGTGGCCTCCACTTCTGTCCCCGCCAGCATGTCGAGATGATAAGTGCCCTGGGGGGTTAAATCAGACACAGTCAGTCGGAGTTGCCCGTCGGCAGCTCCGCTTGAAAAATAGACTTTATTGTTAAAAATGGCGAACCCATTTTGGTAGAAATTGAGGGGAGAGGAGCTTTCTCCAACGTTAGGGTTTAGGTCTTTGATCATCTGCGTACCCGCCGTAGTACCGTCTGATTTCCAGAGTTCAGTCCCGTTTCCGTTGGGGTTAGGGTCGGTCCAGTCGCTGTTATTGCCAGCAAACACCAAAAACTGATTGTTGAAGTTGGTCAAATATGAAAGCGAAGCTCCCACACCCACTCCTGGGGCGATGTCTTTGACCAAAACAGTTCCTGCCTCGGTCCCGTCAGACTTCCAAAGTTCGTCTCCTATGACGGAATTGTAGAAGGAAAAAAATAACGTATTGCCCACAGGCTTAACCTGAAATGAACTAGGAAGGTTGGGGTAGTTAATGCCTGGGATGAGTTCTTTGGTCATAAATGTACCCGCGGTTGTACCATCTGACCGCCACATTTCTTCGCCGTGGGTGGAGGTGTATCCCGAAAAAAACAGCAGGTTGTTGGCTACGGCAAAATTGCTAAGCGACGGGCCTTGGCTATTGTCTAGGCTTTTTACGAGCACCGTTCCCGCTTCGGTCCCGTCTGTTTTCCAAAGGTTATTGGCAATGTTGAAATACAATTCTCCTTTATAGACGGCGAGAGAGTAGGCATTAGTGGGATTATTGCTCTGGATAGATTTGAAAAGAGTGGGAGGGTTGGTGCCGTCGGTTACCCAAAGTTGTTGATTCACAAAGAAATATAACTTATTGTTGTACCAAACAAACTCAGAGTTGAATATACTAGAATTGCTGTAAAAATCGAAGGAGGAAAATTGACGATACGGGTTTTGGGTACTCAGCGGATACTGGAAGAAATCATAAAACAACTGCGTGCCGCTTTGGGTACCGTCGGTTTTCCATAACTCTAGCCCGTCTTTGCCGTTGTCGTAGGTAAAAAATATCCCTGCTGTACTCTCGGTTTTCCTAAAGAAATTTTGGCTGTTGTTTGGTGAGCCACCCGTTCTGATGTCTTTGACCAACGACACCACACCGCCGCTCAGTTTATATAATTCATAGCCAGTGGTAGCCGAATAAGCACTCATAAAAAACGTACTACCTGAATTTCGGAGTGGGTACACGTTGGTGATATTGAGCGCGGGAGTGATTGATTCAACGGTTTGTGTACCCGCCAATGTTCCGTTGGTTTTCCAAGCTTTGTACCCAAGGGTTGTTTCGTTGGCAATAAAAAACAATTCACTCTCAAACGCCTGCAAATAAGAATAGTTGGCGGTGCTAGAGCCTGTAATAAAGTCTTTTACCAAGTTGGTGCCTGCGGAGGTACCGTCAGAGCTCCACAGTTCAAATCCTGTTGTGCCGTTATTGGCAAAAAAATAAAGTCGGGCAGGGGTTCCGATAAAATTCGTTTGGCAGCCTCGGTCGGGAAGGTTACGTCACCAGTGGTGGTGGCGGGGTTGATGTCTTTGATGGGGGTAGGATTAGAAATATCGGTAACACCATCCGTTTTGAACAATTCACGTCGTAGGTTGAAATCATCGGCCGTAAAAAACAATTTTCCGTTAGCAACCGTCAGGTCTTTGGGGTCGTTGCCATAGGTGCCCAGAGCATATTTTGCGTAGTCGTTTGGGTCGGTTTTGAAAAGATCACGATGGCTCGCGATATTGTCATAGTTGGCAGTGAAATACACCTAGTCATTAAACAGCGTTAGCTCTCTAGGAATGGCATTTCCATAGGGATTTTGAAAGGCTAAGTCGAGCAAGCCCGTGGTGGAATAGCCAAATAAGGCTTTGCCATACACACTGTTAGCAGCGGGAAAATACAGATGGGTAGAGGTAGCTACGGGAAGTTGAACGGTTCCGTCAATGGTGCTCATTGCACCACCCGGATTGAGTTGAGAATCCGTTACCACCACGGTGCCTGCCGTGGTGCCGTCGGTCATCCATAGTTCGGTACCCGTGGTGGGTTCGGTGGCATAAAAGAAAGCCTTGTCGTTGAAGACGGTAAATCCTCGGATGAAAGAGTAGCTCGTTCCGCTGGCAATATCTTTGCAGAGTTGGGTACCGTCGGTGGTGCCATCACTCACCCAAAGTTCTTCCCCGCTGCTGGGAGAATAGGCTTTAAACAAAAACT
Source organism: Runella sp. (assembly GCA_027486105.1). Taxonomy (GTDB): domain Bacteria; phylum Bacteroidota; class Bacteroidia; order Cytophagales; family Spirosomataceae; genus Runella. The sequence goes on from JAIXPV010000387.1 coordinate 7,663, forward strand.
TTGCCCCGAGTTGCACAAATGTATTGGGGTTGGAGCCCGAACTCCCCGGGTTGATGTCTTTGAGCATTTTGGTGCCTGCCGCAGTACCGTCGGTAATCCATAATTCTAACGACTGATTGTACTGCATATCGGTAGCGGTAAAAATCAGTTTATCGTTAAATTTAAAGAACACAGGAGTGCTAGTATTTGGAAAAAAAGGCCCAGATGCGCCAGAGAAAGGGCTCTTGACGAGCGAAGTTCCCGCGTTGGTGCCGTCAGATTTCCAAAGTTCAACGGTTTCGCTAGCGTTGGTTTTGGTAAGAAAAAAGATGGTTCCGTTGATGTCAATCAATTGCCGCGGGTGCGACGAACCATTGTCGGTTTTGATATCTTTTAGGAGAGATTGGGCTTGTAAAAAATTGCATAAGGTGAAAAATGATACGAATAAAAGTAAACTTTTCATTTGTAGATTATATAAGAGGTTTAGGATTCTTTTATTGAAATGTAACTGCCTATTTTTCTGCCCCTCTTTGCCGTTGTTTTTCAACGGTTTTCTCATGTTTCAAAAATAACTTAAAATGTAAAAAAGGTAAAATGTGCACCTATTTATATCATATAAAACTGAATTATATCATAGTAAGTATATTTTTAAATTTTTCTAAAAATGAAAAAAAGTGTAGCAACTAGCGTCGGGGTATTTTTATTGGCCACTCAATTGCTGATGGCTCAAGCAGGAAAAGTGTTTGATAATCTGAGCGTTCCGAGTAAAATTCTGAAAAGTGATCGGAAGTTCGCCATTTATCTGCCGCCCAATTATGAAACCTCGCAGCGTACCTATCCTGTGTTGTATTTACTTCATGGCGCGGGCGACGACCAAACGGGCTGGGTGCAATTTGGTGAAGTACAGCATATTGCCGAAAAAGCATTCCAGGACGGCACCGCCACGCCCATGATTATCGTTATGCCCGATGCCAATACGGGTACACGTGGCTACGCCAACGACCCCAAAAATGAATGGCGTTACGAAGATTTTTTCTTTCAGGAATTGATGCCTTATGTGGAGAAAACCTATCGGATTAAAACCGAAAAACGGTTCAGAGCGGTGGCGGGCTTATCTATGGGCGGAGGAGGCTCATTTACCTACGCGTTGCATCATCCAGAGTTGTTCTCGTCGGCCTGCCCGCTCAGTGCTGCCACGGGGCCGCTTACCCTGGAGGATGTAAAAGCCCAGTTAAAACGAACAAAGCCCGATGTGACTTACACCGATGCTGAAATGGAGGCGTATTATAAGCGTCAGAGTGTGTTGGAGTTAATCAAAAATGTACCCGACGACCAAAAAAAGGCGGTGCGCTGGTACATCGATTGCGGAGATGATGATTTTCTTTTTGAAGGTAACTCTCTTGTACACATTGCGATGCGAAAGAAAGAGATTCCGCACGAATTCCGCATCCACGATGGCGGGCATACTTGGACGTATTGGCGTAAAGCCTTGCCCACGGTGCTGTCGTTTGTCTCCGATGCTTTTCATCAGTATTGATTTAGGAGCTAGAAACCAGTTTTTTGGGTTTGTGCTATTGGCGGTGTTTTTCACCGCCATTTTTTTGTCGCGGTATTTTTCTCACAAATGTAGAATGGCAAGATGGATGAGGTGGAGTAGCAATGATGGGGCACACGGCAGTACAATATTGAAATCTGTAACTATCTGTTTATCAGTACTAAGTCACGATTTTTCTCTAAAACATCAGCTAAAAACATGACAATTGTCATTCCTTGCTACTTCTGAATTCCTGACCTTACTGCAAGAATTTAACTCCTTCGATATAACATGGAAACACAGAAAAAACACATCGACGAATTGCATGCAGAACATCAAACATGGTTGGCAGAAGCGAAATTTTACGCCGATGAATTGAGCATTTTCAACAAAAGACTGCAAGAAATAGCCTCCGACAACACCGCCCAAGAGGTGAAAATACAGGTTGAACATTTTCAAAATCAATTCATTATCCAACAAGAGCAACTAGATATACTCAATCATGAAGCCGTGATTCATGAACAATGGTTGGCCAATTACGCCAAAGAAAATCCCGTGGCGATAGACCGGCGTCTTTTTGGCGATCACCAAGCCACCCACGCTAAAATCAACACCTTCAAAGAAATCTATGCCGACCTAAAAGCGGAGTTTAATCGCTTTTTAGCCGACCGAATGTAACGCAATCAACGTGTTATGAATTACTCCGTTAACTTCAGGGATATAAAGCTCACTGACCTGCCGTCGGTGGGTGGCAAAAATGCTTCGTTGGGCGAAATGCTCAGCACTCTTTCGCCGCTCGGCATCCAAATCCCCGATGGGTTTGCGCTGACCGCCGATGCTTTTCGGTTGTTTCTTCATGAAAATAGTTTCGTAGAACCACTCACCGAATGGCTTACTGAGCTGGATGTCAATACCCTTTCCAACCTCCCCGAAATCGGCCAAAAATGCCGTGATTTGATTGGTAGCGGGGTGCTTCCAGAAGCTGTAAAGCAGGAAACGCTGCTTGCGTATCGCCTTTTGGCGAATAATACGCCCATTTCGGTAGCGGTAAGGAGCAGTGCCACCGCTGAAGATTTACCAACCGCAAGTTTTGCAGGGCAGCACGATTCTTTTTTGAACGTCGAAGGCGAGGAAAACCTGTTGAAGGCTGTCATAAAATGTTACGTTTCGTTGTTCAATAACCGCGCCATCAAGTACCGTATCGACAATGGGTTTGAACACCTAAAAGTGGCACTTTCGGTGGGGGTTCAGCAGATGATTCGGTCTGATAAAGGCTCGGCGGGGGTGGCATTTACGCTGGATCCCGAGACGGGTTTTACCAGCGTAATTTACCTCACGGGGGCTTGGGGACTGGGCGAAAACGTGGTACAGGGAGCTGTAAATCCTGACGAATTTTACCTGTTCAAACCCGCTATTGAAGCTGGCCAAAGGAGCATCATCCAGCATCGCATGGGTGCCAAAGAAAACATGATGGTGTATTCGACGGGCACCGAGCGGCCAATTATTAACGTTGTCACACCCCGCGAAAAGCGAGACGTATACTGCCTCTCGGACACGGATGTCGAGCAGCTTGGACGTTGGTGTTCTCAAATTGAACAACACTACGGAATGCCCATGGACATCGAGTGGGCCAAAGACGGGCTGACGGGAGAGCTGTTTATCGTACAGGCCCGCCCCGAGACCGTACAAACTCAAAAGCAGGCCAAAGGCATTGGCATCAAAGAATATAAAATTCATTCGAGTGCGTTACCCATTTGTAAAGGCAAGGCCGTGGGGCGCTCCATTGTAAGCGGTCGGGTGAGCATTGTGGAGTCGTTGGCAGATGCGGGGAAAGTTCAACAAGGCGACATTATCGTGGCCGACATTACCAATCCCGACTGGAACGCACTCCTCAAAAAAGCGGTCAGTATCGTCACCAACAAAGGTGGGCGTACCAGTCACGCGTCGATTGTAGCGCGCGAATTGGGTATTCACGCAGTAGTTGGTACGATGGATGCAACCCAAAAGCTCAAAGACGGGCAAGTCATTACTGTTTCCTGCATTGAAGGCGACGAGGGGCGGGTGTATGACGGCAAATTGGAATGGGAAGAGCACGAAATTAATTTTGGCAACGATACCCAGACCCGTACCAAGCCGATGTTTATTTTGGCCGATCCCGACAACGCCTTCCGACTCTCGTTTTATCCCAATGAGGGGGTAGGTTTGCTGCGCATGGAGTTTATCATTGCAAACGCTATTCGGATTCACCCGATGGCGCTCGTGCTGTATGACACCCTGCCCGACAGCAACGATAAAAAGGCGATTGAAGCCATTACGCGGCATTATCATGACAAGAAGAAATACTTTATTGAAAAACTCTCCGAGGCCGTAGCCACGGTAGCGGCAGCCTTTTATCCCAAGGATGTTATCATCCGGATGAGTGATTTCAAAACCAACGAATACAGTCAGCTGATTGGTGGGGCACTTTATGAGCCCAAAGAGGAAAACCCAATGCTGGGCTTCCGTGGCGCATCGAGGTATTATCATGAACGTTATCGCGAGGGATTCGGCATGGAATGCGAGGCTATCCGCATCGTGCGAGATGAAATGGGCCTTACCAATGTGAAGGTGATGATTCCTTTTTGTCGCACTGTAGACGAAGGCCGCAAAGTGTTGGAAGTGATGAAAAGCTTTGGATTGGAACGGACCAAAAACGGTTTACAAGTCTACGTCATGGCTGAAATTCCGAGCAATGTGATTTTGGCAAAACAATTTGCCGAGATTTTTGATGGGTTCTCCATTGGTTCCAATGACCTCACCCAGCTCACGCTGGGCATCGACCGCGACTCCTCCATCATCAGCGGGTTGTTTGATGAAAACAACGCCGCCGTGAAAGAAATGTTGGCCATGGTGATTCGGTCAGCCAAACAATCGGGTACTAAAATTGGTCTCTGCGGACAAGCCCCGAGCGACTATCCAGCCTTTGCCCAATTTCTGGTAAAAGAAGGAATCGACAGTATTTCGTTCACGCCCGATGCGCTATTAAAAGGTATTGAAAACATTATTATCGCCGAAAAGGCACTTTAATACACCATTTTAACCAAAAGAATATGAGCCGTTTACAAAACAAAGTTGCCATCATTACGGGGGCCGCAGGAGGCATGGGAGAATCCGAAGCCAAGCTGTTTGCCGAAGAAGGTGCCAAAGTACTAGCCACCGATGTTCAGTTTGAAAAAATGCAGCAATGGGTCGCCGAATCTCAAAAGGCGGGGTTAACCATTGAATGCATTGCCCACGATGTGACATCGGAAGCTGATTGGAAAAAAGTGGTCGATAAAGCCGTTGAATTATACGGGAAAATTGATATTTTGGTCAACAACGCGGGGGTCTATCCCGCTGGAGCAACCACCGATAATACGGACAAAATCAGCTGGGACAGAATCATTGCCATCAACCTAACAGGCCCTTTTCTGGGGGTAAAAGCAGTGGTGCCGGCCATGAAACAAAACGGCGGTGGAAGTATCATAAACGTGGCATCCATAGCGGGCAATGTGGGTGGCAACGGACCCGCCTATACAGCATCCAAAGGTGGGCTTCGGTTGTTGACCAAAGATATGGCAATTGAATATGCCAAAGACCACATTCGCGTTAATTCTCTGCACCCCGGCGGTGTACTGACCCCCATGACCGATTTCTTTACGCACGTGCCTGGCGCTGAAGACCTCATCAAAACCACTTCGCCGCAGGGGCGCCTTGCCGACCCGAAAGAACTCGCCTACGGCGCGTTGTTCATTGCCTCCGACGAGTCTTCTTTTATGACCGGAGCCGAGTTGGTGCTCGACGGCGGGTCTATTGCCCGGTAGGTACGTATTGATGAAGGCGGATTCTTGACTTGAATCCGCCTTCTGATTTTAGCTATTTATAAGGCCCTTTTCTGCCCATTTTACAAAAACTAAGTATTTGGAGCTACGGGCAAAGATTCGAGCCATTATTGAAAAATAATCTGGGCTTATAACCGTAGTTCAGGGGACATTTTGGCTTTTTTAAGCAATAATCTATCACATACGAATGAAAAGAAGAAAATTTATGGCGGCTTCTTCGCTGCTTGGGCTGGGAGCGGTTGCACCAGCATTGGCCACACCATCTCCCAAAAAGAATGATAAAGAGGTCTACGAATTGCGGTCGTACGAGACGAAAATGGGCGGTATGGGCCGTTTGGAAGCCTATATACAAACAGCCTTGATGCCCGCGCTCAACCGCATGGGTGCAAGTAAAGTGGGGGTTTTTAAGGAAATGAGCAAAGACGACCCGGCAAAGTTGCACGTACTGATTGCGTATTCTACACAGGAGCAGTATTTCCAAATTCACGGTCAATTAAAAACCGACCCCGAGTACCTCAGTGCTGCCGATACGTACCTAAAAACGCCCGTCGATAAAGCTACTTTCGACCGAATGAGCAGTTCACTGATGGTTGGCTTTGACGGTATGCCCAAGTTGGCTACGCCCTCCAAAGAGCCGCGTATCATGGAACTCCGAACCTACGAAAGCTACAACGAAGACGCCGCCCGTCGCAAAATCAAGATGTTTAATGAAGGAGAAATTGCCATTTTTAACAAAGTCAAACTCAACATTGTCTTCTTTGGAGAAGTGCTCATCGGACCACGAATGCCATGTCTGACCTATATGTTAACCTTTAAAAACATGGAAGAGCGCAACGCCAACTGGGCACAGTTTAGCGCTGATCCCGACTGGAAGCAGCTTTCGCAGGCGCCCGAATATGCCACTACCGTTTCCAGAATTGCGCGTATTTTTCTGGAGCCAACGGCCTATTCACAGATTTAAGACCAATTGGAGAGAACACGGAAAACGGGTGGTTTTGCGAGCGTTAGCTGCAAAGGCATTCGTTTTTAAGTACTAATACAATTTTAATCTCGCTCAGACGCAAAGGGAAAAGGTTATTGATAATATACACTTTGCAGCTTTGCGCCTTAGCGTAATTTTTAAATTTATTGATTTAAATAACAAAAAAAGTACAACTTACGGCAACGCAAAAGCCACGTAACTATCGCCTTTGGGCGTGCCGAGTTTGGTACCGCCGCAGGCAATGACTACGTACTGTTTTCCGTTGGCCTGATAGGTGCTTGGCGTAGCAAAACCCGCCGCTGGGAGTTTGGTTTCAAACAACAGTTGCCCCGTTTTTTTGTTGAACGCCCTGAACATCCCATCTTTGGTGGCGGCAATAAACAACACACCACCCGCCGTAATGACGGGACCGCCGTAATTTTCACATCCCGTTGGAGCTATTCCTTTGGCCGTTAGTTCTTTAAACTCTCCTAGCGTGATTTTCCAGGCGTATTCACCCGTATTGAGATTGATGGCGCTCAACTGTCCCCACGGTGGATTGATACCGGGGTAGCCGTCTTTATCCAAAAATTTATTGTAGCCTGTGGTCTTGTACGGTACGCTCGGAAACTTATCCACTACTGCCGCGCTACCCGCTTCTTTTTTCTCTTCCCCAAACAAAAAGGCCACCAGCGCGTCTTTTTCGGTGGGTTTCAGGTACGAAAACCCTGGCATCATTCCTTTTCCATTGCTGACGAGCGTGTGAATGTAGGCCCGGTCGCGACGGGTATTAATGCCTACCAACGAAGGATACCCACTCTTGGGATTCCCCTTGCGGTCGGCACCGTGGCAGGCGGTACAGTACTGCACGTAGGCACGTTCGCCCGTGGGAAGCATCGCCAACTTATCCATTTTTGGTTTATCTACAATCGTCATAATCCAAGGCATTTCATTCGAATTTACGTATAGAATGCCCGTTTCGGGGTCGTAGCCTGCTCCGCCCCATTCCCCGCCGCCGTCGTAGCCAGGAAAAATCAACGTTCCTTCTTTGCTTGGTTGCTCAAACTGATTGCGATGACGTACACTGCGAAGCGTAGCGGCCAATTCATCCCGATTGGCGGCAAAGGGATTAATTTCGTCCATTGTCAGGGTTTGCCGCGAAAAAGGCGCGGGCTTGAGCGGTACGGGCTGGGTAGGCCAAGGTTTTTCGCCAGGTACTCCGTTGGTGGGTACTGGAATTTCCTTGATAGGGAAGAGCGATTTTCCCGTCACGCGGTCAAAGACAAACACAAAACCTGACTTGGTAATCTGCGCCACGGCATCAATCTTTTTGCCCTCACGATTGACGGTCACGAGCGTGGGGGCTGAAGGTAAATCACGGTCCCATACATCGTGGTGCACAAACTGAAAATGCCATAACCGCTTGCCCGTAGCGGCATCGAGTGCCAATAAACAATTGGCAAACAAGTTTTGCCCGGGCCGATTGCCGCCGTAGAAGTCATACCCCGCCGAGCCAGTGGGTACAAATAAAATGCCCCGGTCGCGGTCTACGGCCATACCAGCCCAATTGTTGGCCGCGCCTACGTCTTCATTTTTGTAATTATTTTTGCCCCAAGTTTCATACCCCACTTCACCGGGATGCGGAATGGTCCGAAAGGTCCAAGCCAGTTTGCCGGTGCGTACATTAAAAGCCCGAATGTGGCCCGGAGCGGCATCGGGGCCTTCTGACAACCGTACGGGCATGATAATCAAGTCCTTAAAGATGGTGCCTGGGGTGTTAGAACAGATAAATTTATCTTTTGCCGAGGCAGGCAAACCATTGTGTAAGTCCATCCGACCATTTTCGCCGAAAGATTCAATAGGTTTTCCCGTTTTTGCTTCCAGTGCATAGAGCCACTGCCCCGCGCTGAAAAAGATACGTTTGTCGTTGCCATCTTCCCAGTAGGTCACGCCCCGGTTGGTATTAAACCACTGCGGGTCTTTGGAGTCTTTGTATTTCCAAAGTTCTTTTCCCGTGGCGGCATCCAGCGCAAATACCTGCACTGAGGCAGTTGTGCCGTACAGGACGCCGTCAACCATGATGGGATTGCACTGAATTTGCCCCGTAGTATCGCCTGAATGATACTCCCATGCGACCTGTAAATTTTTGACGTTTTCGGTCGTAATTTGGGTGAGGCTCGAATAATGCGTACGTTCTGGTCCACCCAAAAATTCACTCCAACCCGTATATCGGTTTTTATCATCAGCGCCAGAATACCACGCCGAAACGATAAGGGCCGCGCTGGCAATCGTGATTTTAGACAAAGAACTTAATT
>JAIXPV010000764.1 GCA_027486105.1 Runella sp.
GATGATATAGTAAACCTTGAAATCTTGAAAGACGCATCCGCAACGGCCATTTTTGGCTCCAGAGGTGCTGGGGGGGTCATCTTGATTACCACCAAAAGAGGGAAGGTAGGTAAGCCGATTCTGACGTATGATGGTTACCATGGGGTGACGAGTATTATGGGTAAATATAACGTAATGAATGGGCCGCAATACGCTAAGTTCAAGGAACAATCTGCCGCACTGAACACCCAAGGTGCTGGTACAACAGCTTATCCGCTAACCGAAGAAGAAAAGGCAAACCTTGCCGCAGGCGTTTCGACTGACTGGCAGGACTTAATGTACAAGCAAGGGTTTAACACAAGCCATCAGCTGGGATTACAGGGCGGTGTAGAAAATACGCAATACAGCATGGGGCTGGGCTATTTTAATGAAACGGGTATTATGCCAAACCAAAACTTTGACCGTTTTACGATTCGGGCTACCATTGACCAAAAAATCGGGAAACGCGTTAAAATCGGTTTGAATACCATCAATACGCTTACGCGCAGAAATGACCCTGCGGGTGGCGGTGTTCCGACAGAATTGGTGCGTTTATCACCACTCATCAAGCCATACAACGATGATGGTACTGTACTCCTGAATCCTAAACGTGGAACGATTGAAGCGCAAGCCGTAAGCCCACTTACCCTTATTTCACGCGGAGATGATATTCTTTCCAACGAGCGTTCGATCCGAACATTCAATAGTTTGTACGCGGAAGTAAACATTTTAGATGGCCTAAGATACCGTTTCAACGCGGGGCTAAATTTCAGTCAAGTGCATTTTAATGGTTACGGCCCTCCCAATACATTCGTTAATACAGGAATTGACCAAAATGTATCCAACGCTGATATTAGAAATACTGAATATTGGGACGTAAACATGCAGCATTTGCTTTATTACGATAAAACATTTGCTACAAAACATAGGCTTGGTTTGACTGCGCTCTATGAAATTACCAAAAATCATAACTTGGGCAGCAGTTTTAACGTAAGAGGGGTTCCTGCCGATTATATTCAAACCGCCAACTTCTCATTGGCTTCTGGTCAACCTACTGGAAGTGGAAGTTTTGGCGAAACGGGGCTATTGTCATACATGGCCCGCTTGAACTATACCTTCAATGATAAATATATATTGACGGCTACGTTCCGTCGAGATGGGTCTTCTACTTTATCACCTGGCAATCAGTATTTCAACTATCCAGCAATCGGTTTAAGCTGGAACCTCATAGACGAGCCGTTTATGAAAAACCTGAGCTTCCTGTCAAATTTGAAACTGAGAGGTGGTTGGGGAATTTCCGGCAACCGTAACGTAGGGGCTTATGCTACCTTGGGAGCGCTCTCAACAGGTTACTATAACTTTGGTACTACGACGGCCGGACAGGCGCTTGCTTATACCGTGACCAGTCTGCCGGCGAGTGATTTGGGGTGGCAGTCCACGTCCCAGACGGATATTGGTTTAGAAATAGGTTTATTCAACAACCGTATCACGGGGTCATTTGATGTGTATTACCAAAAAACGAAAGACATTTTGCTTTCGGTCAACCTCCCCCAAAGTAATGGTGCAGGCTCAACCCTCAAAAACTTAGGAAGAACCGAAGGAAAAGGCTTTGAAGCATCATTGACGTTTGAGATATTCAGAAATAAAGGTGGCTTTAATTGGAGTACTGATGTGACTTATTTCTTAAACCGTGAAAAAATCACGCAGCTTACTACACCGACAGAATTGGATAATAAAGGAAATTTCTGGTTTGTGGGACATCCACTTACGGTCATTTATGACTACAACAAAATCGGTATCTGGCAGCAGGCGGATTTGGATAACGGCACGTTGAAAAAACAAACATCACCCGTGCAGCTTCCTGGTGAAATCAGAGTGGAAGACGTTGACAATAATGGGGTTATTGATGCCAATGACCGTAAGATTATCGGCAATTTTCAACCTAAATGGGAAGGTGGTTTGACCAATAGAATCAACTTTAAAGGATTTGATGTGTCGTTTGTCACCTTTGCCCGGATGGGAATGAAAGTGGTGGTTCCATACTTGTCGGGTACATCGGGTGGTGGTTCTGGTTTTGGTTTCCTTAACCAAGGTCGTTCAAACCAATTGGTAATGGATTACTGGACACCCGAAAACCCCACCAATGCCTTCCCACGACCTGATGCTGGCGGCGGGGTACGCAATTTTACTTCTACGACTTCTTATCAGGATGGTTCATTCATTAAAATGAGAAGTATCAACGTAGGTTATACGGTCAATGCCAAGGTACTTAACAAAATCGGGGTTTCTTCGGCCCGTATTTATTTGAATGCCACCAATCCTTTTATCATTTATTCACCTTTGGTGAAAGCCAAACTTGCCGTTGACCCCGAAGGAAATGGCTACGGTAACACCATTCAAGGAGGCAATTTTAACCGTTTCGTGACGGTAAATTTAAACAACCCTCCAGTTCGTCAATATACATTAGGTTTGAATCTTAAATTTTAATTCAAGATGAAAAAAATAAACAGTGCAATCATAGCCTTCGCTTTATTTTTCTGTTTAAGCTGCGGAAAAATCCTGGAAGAGCATCCGCAATCGCAAATTGTCCCTTCATTTTTCAATAGCCCAGCGGGTGTATTGGGTGGTATTGCTGGGGTATATAATGAAATCCGCGGTCAATGGGGAACCGAAGGCTTTTCTTCGGAAATGCAGGCCGGTACCGACGAATTTATTCAGGGGGCAAGTAGTGGCGGGGGCCCAATACATACATTTAACGGCCTTAACAGTACCAACTTTGGGTCGGCATGGGGAGCTGCCTTTACAAGCATCAACACCATCAACGGCGTACTGAAATTTGGGCAAAATATTGACTTGCCCGAAGCAACAAAAAACCAGTATTTAGCGCAGGCTAAGTTTTTGAGGGCTTTCTGGTACTTCTACTTGGTTCAGACATGGGGAGATGTGCCATTACATACTGAGTTTATCACTTTACCCTCGCAAAGCGCCAAAAGAGATCCCGCAGCCGAGGTATATAAGTTAATCATTAAGGACTTAACCGAGGCGGCGGCGGCATTGCCTGATAAGCCAACTGCGCCATTTTTAGGCAAAGCAGCCACCAAACCCACAGCCTTGTTCTTTTTAGCAAAAGCCTACCTGACGCGCGGTTGGTTGACCAACTCGCAGGCAGACTTTGCGGAAGCTGCCAAAATCTCGAATGAGATTATTACCAATAAAGCCGCTTACGGGCTTGATTTATGGCAGGATTTCGGCGACGCTTTTGTGCCCGCAAATGATTACGGTAAAGAAACTTTGTTTGTCAGCGACCACTCAAATGATGCGAAATACGGCTATTATCGACTAGGTTCTGGAGAAAGTGGCGGTTTTGCCAATAACCTAACGCCTTGGTTTACCAATTGGAACTATCCAAATAACAGCGGTATTAACTCTTTTGTAAACGCCGCCGGTGTATTGGTAAACTCGGGAACGTCTGGGATGATACGTGATTCATACTATGGCCGCCCTTATGCCCGTATTCGCCCAAATAGTGTAAATCAAACCAATGGTAAAAATTATTTTCTTGACCAGGCTTTTGTAAAAAGAGATGTAGACTCAAGATTTAACAATACGTTTTATACGGTTTATATCTCCAATACCGCCGTAACCAATACGCCAACGGCGGCCAATAATAAACGGGGTATCGGCTACACAATGCAAGTCGGAATTGATACCGCTGTATGGATTACGGATTATGAAGTAGTAGGAGCGCCGCAGTTTAATGGAACGAGACCTTTCAAAGGAATCATTGCTCCTCCGAGCACCTGGAATGCCAATTTATATCCTGCCATTAAAAAACACATGGATCCGAGCCGTGGCAGTAATTTCAATGATCCCTCTACTCGCCCAGTAGTGATTACTCGTTTTTCTGAAGTGTATTTAGTAGGGGCCGAAGCATATCTCATGGCTGGAAACAAAGCAAAGGCTGCTGAACTGTTCAACGTGGTGCGTCAAAGAGCAGCCTATCGCAAAACCAATACGGCAGCCCAAAATGCCGCTGCCGCTGCGGCGATGACCATCGGTGCCGATGATGTAACCGATGATTTTATTCTGGATGAGCGAAGCCGAGAATTTTTTGGTGAGTGGATGCGATACCAAGACTTAGTTCGTACCAAAACATTGGTAAGACGTATACAGGCTTGGAATAAGGAGGCATCTGCCTATGTCAAAGATTTTCATGTGCTAAGACCCATTCCCCAGTCGCAAATAGACCGCACGGTTGAAGGTCCTCCATTTCCGCAAAATCTTGGTTATTAATTAAATATTGTAGATAAATAAGAGAATGATTGGAGATGTAAGAGGTAGTTATCCTTTTACATCTTTTTAATTATTTAAAAAAATGTTTGCATAATTTACGTAATAAATATAACTTTTCTGTCTTGAACAAATCGTTTACGATTTACATATATCTGAATGCATAAAAAACGGTAGTGTTACCATCACTATTTTTTTTGTATACATAAATGTGTCAATTTTACACATTTCATTTTTTTTCATAAGTAATCAGTTCAAAGACAGTCAATTATATCTCTACATACCGTATCAACCTGTTAATAATGAAATCTTTTTTTTTTTTTTTTTTACTGATTGTCTCTTTCCTGAGTTTTTCTCAAGAGAGTAAAAACCTAAAACTTTGGTATAACAAACCCTCTGGTAAAACCTGGGAAAATGCCCTGCCCATTGGCAATGGCCAACTGGGTGCCATGGTGTATGGAAATGTGGAAAAAGAAACAATTCAGCTGAACGAGCACACCGTTTGGAGCGGCAGCCCTAACCGCAACGATAATCCAGAGGCATTGTCGGCCTTGCCCGAAATTCGTCAACTGATTTTTGAGGGAAAACAAAAAGATGCTGAGCGGTTAGCCAATAAAGCCATCATTACCAAAAAATCACACGGGCAAATGTTTCAACCCGTTGGAAATCTGCACCTCAGCTTTGAAGGCCACGAAAACTACACCAAGTATTACCGGGAGTTGGATATTGAACGAGCCGTTGCTAAAACCACCTATACTGTCGACGGAATAAAATATACGCGGCAGATTTTAGCTTCTTTTCCTGACCGGGTGATTGTGGTGCATTTGACAGCTACTAAACCCAACAGCCTCACGTTTGTGACTTCTTATGCTACACTTCACAAAAAAAGAGCAATCAAGGCGACAGCTCCTAATGAGCTTACTCTTTCAGGAACAACTTCGGACCATGAAGGAGTAAAGGGAATGGTCAATTTTAAGGGCATTTCCCGTATCAAAACTTTAGGAGGAAATGTTACTGCCAACGACACTTCCATTACGGTAAAAGGTGCCACAACCGCCACTATTTATATTTCCATTGCCACCAATTTCAACAACTATAAAGACATCAGCGGTGACGAGAACGCACGGGCAGCCGCGTATCTGAACAAAGCCTATCCGAAATCGTACGCCTCTATTTTGACTCCGCATATTGCTACTTACCAAAAGTACTTCAACCGCGTTCGATTAGACCTCGGAACTACAGAGGCGGCGAAACTCCCTACCGATGAGCGCCTGAAAAATTTTCGCTCTACCAACGACCCACACATGGTGACACTTTATTACCAATTTGGCCGCTATTTGCTGATTTCTTCTTCTCAGCCCGGTAGTCAACCAGCTAACTTACAGGGAATTTGGAATAATAGAATGAACCCGCCTTGGGATAGCAAGTACACCATAAACATCAACGCGCAGATGAACTACTGGCCCGCTGAGAAAACAAACCTTGCCGAACTCCATGAGCCGTTTTTGAAGATGGTGAAAGAACTATCGGAGACAGGGCAGGAAACGGCGCGGGTTATGTACGGCGCGAAGGGTTGGATGGCTCACCACAATACCGATATTTGGCGGGCTACGGGCGCGATTGACGGGGCTTTTTGGGGAATGTGGACGGGCGGTGGCGGCTGGACCGCTCAACACCTTTGGGAACATTATCTGTACAACGGTGATAAGAAGTTTCTGTCTGAAATTTATCCAGTTCTGAAAGGAGCCGCCGCGTTTTATGCAGATTTTTTAGTTGAGCATCCAAAATATCATTGGTTGGTCATCAATCCGGGCAGCTCGCCCGAAAACGCGCCCAAAGCCCATGCTGGCTCGTCGTTGGATGCGGGGACCACGATGGATAATCAGATTGTTTTCGACGCATTCAGTACGGCTATTCGAGCGGCCGAAATTCTAAAAAAGGATGCTGCATTTGTCGATATGCTCAAAAATTTACGCGGTCGTTTGGCGCCGATGCACGTGGGGCAACATGGCCAATTGCAGGAATGGCTCGATGACGTAGATGACCCCAACGACCATCACCGGCACGTTTCGCATTTGTACGGCTTGTTTCCTGCCGTGCAAATTTCCGCCTATCGTACTCCCGAATTATTTAATGCTTCCCGCACCACGCTGATTCATCGCGGCGATGTGTCTACGGGTTGGAGCATGGGCTGGAAAGTCAACTGGTGGGCTCGTTTGCAGGACGGTAATCATGCCTATACCCTGATTCAAAATCAACTCACACCACTGGGGGTCACCCAAGACGGAGGAGGCACCTACAACAACCTGTTTGATGCGCACCCACCCTTCCAGATTGACGGTAACTTCGGATGTACTTCTGGCATTACCGAAATGCTCATGCAAAGTGCCGACGGGGCGGTGCATTTATTGCCTGCCTTGCCCGATGTATGGCAATCGGGTCGTATCGGCGGACTGCGGGCGATTGGCGGGTTTGAGATAGTGAATATGGAGTGGAAAGACGGAAAACTGACCAAGGTAGCTATGAAATCAACCCTTGGCGGTAACCTTCGCTTGCGCGTACCGAATGGCCTAAAATTGAGTACTGGCGGAACGCTGAAAAAAGCATCGGGTCAGAACCCTAATCCATTTTATGCCGTGGAAGAAACGCCAAATGCCGTTATTTCACCCAAAGCAAACTTGACTACCCACACCCTGAAAGAAACGCAACTGTACGATATTCCAACTCAGGCAGGTAAAGTGTATACGCTTGTGGTTCAATAACATAAACTATAATAATTGATTTAAATTTTCCATAAAAATGTTCAGAAATAGTCTCTTTGCCATGTTGATGGCCTTATGTTTTTCACTAAGCCACCCTGTTTCAGCCCAATCCGTCACATTGACCAACCCCATCTTGACAGGATTTTATCCCGATCCAAGCATTGTCAAAGTGGGTCCTGATTATTACACCGTACATTCTACTTTTTCCTATTTTCCGGGTTTGCCGATTATGCACAGCCGTGATTTGAAAAACTGGAAGCAAATCGGAAATGTAATCAATCGACCTTCGCAAATGGATTTCATGGGTGAGCGCATGACGCGCGGGCTTTTTGCCCCTGCCATCAGTTATTACAAAGGCACGTACTACGTTACTTGTACCGATATTGACCATGATGGAAATTTTGTCGTAACCTCCAAAAATCCCGCCGGACCTTATAGTAATCCCGTGAAGATTCCGCAGGTACGCGGGATTGACCCCTCCATTTATTTTGATGAAGAAACCGACAAAGCCTATATTATTTACAACAGTGATGCTCCCGACCGTAAACCGTTGTATTCGGGTCACCGCACCATCCGGATGTATGAGTTTGATTACAAGAATCTGAAGGTTGTAGGCGAAGAAAAACAGTTGGTAAATGGTGGTGTAGATTTATCTAAAAAACCCGTTTGGATCGAAGGACCGCATATTTTGAAACGTAACGGTTGGTATATCCTGTACGCAGCTGAAGGGGGAACCTCCGTCAATCACTCACAGGTGGCGCTGCGCAGCCGAGATATTTGGGGACCTTATGTGCCGTTTGAAGGAAATCCTGTACTAACACAAAGAGGTTTACCCGCCGACCGTCCTAACCCCATTACTTCGGCCGGACACGCTCAGTTTATCGAAGGGCCCGACGGCAATTGGTATTCGATTTTCTTAGCGGTACGCCCTTATGAAGGGGATTATTATAACACGGGTCGTGAAATGTTTATTGCTCCCCTGACATGGGTAAATGATTGGCCGATGATCGAACACGGCGAAAAAGCTATTGAGTATAAATACAAAACCAATATCAAAGAAGAAAAACAGAAAGGGGTTTTGCCGCAAAACGGAAACTTCGCTTATACAATGACGTTCGATAAAGGGCTTGACCTTTCTCTGCTTTTTTTGAGAACGGTAGATAGTAGTTCGTTTAAAACGTCAAAATCAAACGGACTTACGCTTCAACTCAAACCAGAAACAATTTCTGAAGCTGGAAACCCTTCGTTTGTTGGTAAGCGTCAACAACATTTAATGAGTACCGCCGAAACCGAAGTGAATTTTTCGCCAAAAACAGCAAATGAAAAAGCGGGTTTGGTTATTTTTCAAGACGAACGACATTTTTACTTCGTGGCTAAATCAAAAAACGAAGGTAAAGATGTGATTCAGCTACTCAAGAGCAAAGATAAGTCTACAGAATTGGTGACTGAAGTCCCTTTAAATTCAACCGCTGCCAAGGTAAATTTCAAAATACAGTCAGAAGGGGCATTGTATAGCTTTTACTACGCTACCGATGGCAAAAACTGGAACTTGTTGAAAGACCAAGTGGACGGTAAGTTTCTGAGCACAAAAGCAGCCAATAGCTTCATTGGCTGCGTTTATGGCTTGTATGCTACTTCGTCGGGTGAAAAATCTGAGAATTCTGCTTCGTTTAAGTTCCTGAAATACAGCGGTAACGATTCAATGTTGAAATGAGAAATCAGCTACTATTTTTAAGTTTCCTACTGTTTGGTTTAGGGGTTTTTGCACAAAAAAAAGTGGCAACAAACCCGATAATTCACGCCGACGTGCCCGACATGGCCATGATCCGGGTGGGAAAGACGGATTATATGAGCAGCACGACCATGCACATGAGCCCAGGCCTGCCGATTATGAAATCGAAGGATTTGGTGAATTGGCAATTAGTAAGTTACGCTTACGATACGTTAGCCACTGTTGATGCGCTTACGTTGACCAATGGTAAAAGCACCTACGGACGAGGTTCTTGGGCGAGCAGTCTGCGCTATCATAAGGGAATATTTTATGTCACAACTTTTGCCCAAACTACAGGGAAGACGTACATCTTTACCACCAAAACCATCGAAAAAGGTCCGTGGAAAGTAGCAACGTTCAAACCCTCTTACCATGACCATACGCTGTTTTTCGACGATGATGGTCGCAATTACCTGATTTATGGTGCGGGAAAACTCAAAATTGTAGAGCTCAACGCAGACATTACGGGCGTAAAAGAAGGCACAACCGAACAGGTTCTTATCGAAAACGCAAGTATACCATCGGGTACGGGTGGCGGTCTTCCTGCCGAAGGTTCGCAGTTGTTCAAAGTCAAAGGCAAGTACTATCTATTTAACATTTCGTGGCCCCGAGGCGGTATGCGTACGGTGTTGATTCACCGCGCCGATAAAATTACGGGGCCGTGGGAAGGACGTGTGGCATTGCAGGATTTGGGCGTGGCGCAGGGCGGATTGATTGATACCCCCGACGGACGTTGGTTTGCCTACCTATTCCGTGATTTTGGCGGTGTGGGACGTATTCCGTACTTGGTTCCTGTGAAATGGGAAAACGGATGGCCCGTGTTGGGCGAAAACGGCAAAGTCCCCGAAACGCTTGATTTACCAGCCAACAAATCCCTGATTCCTGGCATCGTGGCTTCTGATTACTTTACGCGCAAAAAAGAAGACGGGGCCTTGCCGTTGGTTTGGCAGTGGAATCATAATCCTGACAATGCACTTTGGTCGGTTTCTGACAGAAATGGCTTTTTGCGATTAAAAACGGGTCGGGTTGATACCTCTTTTGTATCTGCCCGAAATACTTTGACCCAACGAACCATCGGCCCCGAATCGACGGGCTCGACCTTGCTGGATGTGTCTAGCATGAAAGAAGGAGACTTTGCTGGGTTGAGTTTGTTGCAAAAAAACTACGGTTTAGTGGGTGTAAAGGTTGGAAAAGGCACCAAATCAATCGTGATGGTCAGTGCCAATACGGGCAAACCCATTGATATTGAGAATATTCCGCTTTCCCAAAACGCCGTTTATTTCAAGGTCGAATGTAATTTCAGAAACCGCACCGACGTCGCCTATTTCTTTTACAGCCTTGATGGAAAAGTTTGGACAAAAATCGGTGAGCCGCTGAAAATGCCTTATACCATCCCGCATTTTATGGGCTATCGTTTTGGGTTGTT
Organism: Runella sp.; assembly: GCA_027486105.1. GTDB lineage: Bacteria > Bacteroidota > Bacteroidia > Cytophagales > Spirosomataceae > Runella. Next base: position 10,268 of record JAIXPV010000764.1, read on the forward strand.
CAATTATGCCACTCAAACGGTGGGCGGTTTTGCCGATTTCGATTATTTTCGAATTGAAGATAAAATCATTTTAAATAACTAATACATTCTTTTACAGTTACTTACAAATCTATTAGCCCCTTAATCATATCATGAAAATCAATTTATATCTTTTACTTTTAGGGATTCTCTTAGGAACAACTGTTGCCCACAGCCAACCACCAAGAGCTCCGTATGTTGTTTCACCCAAAGTAAATTCCGATAAAACCGTCACGTTTTCTTACTTGGCGCCTAATGCCAAAACGGTGCTATTGGGCGGGAGTCAATTCGGACAGGCCGATGTACCGCTGACCAAAAACGCGGAAGGTGTGTGGTCGGTAACGGTTGGTCCTATCAAACCAGATATTTACCCGTATAGCTTTAGAGTGGATGGTGTTACCGTGATGGACCCTGCCAACGTTGCTTTTTTTCCGAATGAACGCTTTAAAGCAAGTTTGGTAGAAATTCCCTCGGATGAGCCTGCTGTTTATGCCCTTAAAAACGTGCCACACGGCACAATTGCCTACGAATACTATCCCTCAGTAGAAGGGTCAACGGGAACAGTGGTGGTCTATACCCCGCCCGGATATACCAAAGAAACGGCTAAAAAATACCCAGTTTATTACTTAATCAGCGGTACAACTGATACCGAAGAAACGTTTTGGAAAGTGGGTAAAGTAAACCTTATGCTCGACAACATGATTGCGGAAGGTACAGCTAAACCCATGATTGTGGTCATGCCCTATGGGAATCCTTTGGCGAAAATTGCCGAGCAAACGGGCAAAGACAAACCTGCCGATGTCATGAGCCGCGATGGAGAAGATGCCCTACGCCGAATGAAACTGTTTGAAACTGACCTTGTCTCTCACGTCATTCCGTACATTGAGAAAAATTACCGCACCATCAATAACCGCGACAACCGCGCCATTGGTGGCTTCTCGCGCGGGGGTGGACAAACGCTCCGTACGGCCTTCAACAACGTAAATAAGTTTGCGTACGTGTGCAGCTATGCCTCCTATATTTCACCTGCCGAGATGGACAAAAGCTTTACCAACATCACGTCAAATCCTACTAAAACCAACAAAGATTTTAAGCTGCTTTGGTCGGGCATCGGTACGGACGATTTCTTGTACAAAGGTACTGTCGAGTTTGAAGATTATCTGAAAGCCAAGAAGATAAACTTTAAAAGTTATGTCACCGATGGCGGACATACGTGGATGAATGTAAAGAAATATCTCAACGAAACCTTGCCCGTATTGTTTAAATAAAACTTTTTTCTCAGCCAACTCAACCCTCACAATGATGAAAACCAGAATTTTACAAACCCTCATAATCTCGGCCATGTCTGTTGGGCTATGCTATGCCCAGCAATCTACGATTGTCGAAGACTTCAAACCTTCTTCCATGAATCAGCCCGGACAAGAATACCCGATGGTAAATTCTCAAGGCTATGCACGTTTCAAAATCGTGGCTCCTGCCGCTGACAGCGTAAGGGTGAGTTTGGGCCTTGGAGGAAAAGGTGGCACAAAACTCAAAAAGGCCGACGACGGAACATGGATAGGTACTACCGAAGGCCCAATGGACGAAGGTTTTCACTACTACAACGTGAATATAGACGGCGGAAAATTCAACGACCCCGGCACTTTAAACTTCTATGGCTCCACCCGTTGGGAAAGTGGCATCGAAATTCCAGCGCACGACCGAGATTTTTATGCACTGAAAAACGTACCACACGGTCATGTTCAACAAGTGCTTTTTCCATCACCAAGCACCAGTACCTCACGCAGAGCATTTGTATATACCCCACCGGGTTATGAAAAAAATACCAAAGAAAAGTATCCGGTGCTTTATCTGCAACACGGTTGGGGCGAAGACGAAACCGCTTGGATGAACCAAGGCCACGCCAATTTGATCATGGATAATCTCATTGCCGAAGGAAAAATCAGGCCGTTTATCATTGTAAATACCTATGGCATGACCAATGAAGTAAAATGGGGTAGAATCAGAGACTTCAAAATCGAGCCTTTCCAAACCGTTTTGATTGATGAACTTATTCCTTACGTGGATGCTAATTTCAGAACGATTGCCAGACAATCACCCCGAGCGATGGCGGGCCTGAGCATGGGCGGTATGGAAACCAAAACCATTACCCTCAACAAACCCGATGTGTTTGCTTATTATGGTTTGTTGAGCGGTGGTGTATACGCTCCTGAAGACATCAAAGACAAATCGAAAGTTAAACTGATTTTTTTGAGTGCAGGTAGCAAAGAAAAGCCAGAGAGAATTTTGGAGGCTACCACTAAATTGAAAGAAGCGGGATTCAATGCCGTGTCTTACGTTTCTGATAAAACAGGCCATGAGTTTCTTACGTGGAGACGCAGTTTGCTCGCGATGGCCCCTTTGCTTTTTAAATAATTATCAAAAGTTACTTTAACCTCAGAATGATGAAAAAATCAATATTGGTGCTCCTGCTTTTGTGCAGTTTTATGGCTTTCGCGCAAAAAATGGAAAAAGAAATGCCTAAAGGCTACGAACAGGAAAAAATGGGCATACCCAAAGGCAAAATTGATACGGTGAAGTATGATTCCAAAACGGTGGGAAATATGCGTAAAGCATTGGTTTACACGCCTCCGGGTTTCGACAAAAAGCAAAAATACCCCGTGTTTTATTTGCTACATGGTATCGGGGGCGATGAAAAAGAATGGTTCAAAGGCGCAAGTCCTCAAAATATTTTGGACAATCTCTACGCCGAAGGCAAAATACAACCCATGATTGTGGTCATGCCCAATGGCCGGGCCATGAAAGACGACCGTGCCACGGGCAATATCATGGCTCCCGACAAAGTTCAGGCTTTTGCCACTTTTGAAAAAGACCTATTGAACGATCTCATTCCTTTTATCGAAAAAAAATACCCTACGCTCACCGATAAAGACAATCGTGCTATTGCTGGCCTGTCGATGGGGGGCGGTCAGTCGCTCAATTTTGGACTGGGCAATTTGGATAAATTCTCTTGGGTGGGTGGGTTTTCTTCGGCTCCCAATACCAAAGTGCCGCACGAATTGGTGCCAAATCCCGAAGAAGCCAAGAAAAAATTGAAACTCCTCTTTATTTCGTGCGGTGATGCCGACGGGCTCATTGGGTTCAGCAAACGCACTCACGATTATCTGTACCAAAACGACGTGCCGCACATTTATTATTTGGAAGCAGGGGGACATGATTTTAAGGTTTGGAAAAATGGTTTGTATATGTTCTCTCAGTTTTTGTTTAAACCCGTCGATAATATCTCATTAGAACAACATACGGTTTTGGGTACTCCCGCATCTTCCAATGTTCGCAATGCTAAGTACCCTCAAATTTTACCCGACAACCGCGTGGTTTTCAAAGTAAAAGCCCCTGATGCTCAAAAAGTTCAGGTGGATTTAGGTAAAAAATACGACATGGTCAAAGATACCGCAGGGTTTTGGAATGTGACCACTGATGTTATCAGCCGAGGGTTTCATTATTATTCTTTA
>JAIXPV010000773.1 GCA_027486105.1 Runella sp.
CGCAGGAAAACCTCAAAGTGTTCAACGACATCGCCCAAGGCGGCAAAGGTACCCATCGTCGTTTTCCGCTTGTGGCGCCCATCAGCGGGTTAGTATCGCCCTTTAGCGTCGCTATTGGCACCACCGTTGGCGTGGGAGATACGGTTTTTCAACTGACCAATTTAGCCAAAGTGTACGTGGAAGCGCAGCTATTTGAACGCGACGCCGAGAGCCTCCTCTCCGCAACGGGCTACGAAGTTATCTGCCAACGAGAGGCCGGACAACACCGTACAACCCGCGTGCGACTGTTATCCGCCGCGCAGTCGGTCAATGCCAATCAGTCTCAAAAAGCACTTTTTGAAGTAGAAAACCCCGAAGGTGATTTTAAAATTGGCGAGTTTGTGTCGATACGAATTCAAGGAAAAACGAACGGGAACACTTTAGCACTCCCCAATTCGGCCCTTAGTCAAGTCAACGGAAAACCCTGTGTTTTTATCAAAGAATCCCCCGAAAACTACCGAGTCCAGTACGTAGCTACGGGCCATAACAACGGCGATTTTACCACCATTCTCAAAGGCATTAACAACGGCGATAAAATAGTGGTGGCTTCGGCGTATCAATTAAAAATGATCTTTATAAATCGGTAATATGCTCGACAGAATCATTAAGTTTTCGCTACATAACCGTCTGTTGATCATCGCATTATCGGCAATGCTATTGGTCTATGGCGTGTACGTAAGCCTTCAGCTTCCCATCGACGTGTTACCCGATTTGAACCGACCTAGGGTGACTGTTTTTTTGGAATCCAATGGATTAGCCCCCGAAGAAATAGAAACCCAAGTGGTATTGCCAGTCGAAACAGCCCTGAACGGCGCTCCAGGCGTCGAAACCGTCCGAAGCACTTCTGCCATCGGATTGGGAATGGTATTTGTAGAATTTGGTTGGGATGTTGAAATTTACAAAGCGCGTCAATTGGTGGCCGAAAAACTCCAAACGGTGCAGATTCCCAACGGCATCACGCCCATCATGGGGCCGATAAGCTCCGTCATGGGCCAAATCATGTACGTAGGTGTAAGCGCCGACACCACCAATCCCGCCGACCTTCGGACATTGGCAGATTTCAGCATTCGACGCAGGCTATTGAGTATCAAGGGTGTATCTCAAGTCATTCCAATTGGCGGGGAGCGGAGGCAGTACCAAGTACAGGTATCAAGTCAACGGCTCAAGCAGTACAAAGTGAGTTTGGATCAAGTTGAAAATGCGCTGTCAAAGGCTTCCCAAAATACGTCGGGAAACTTTTATTATGAATATGGAAGCGAGGTTTTGATTCGTAACATTGGCCGCGCCCAATCTCTGGAAGACTTGGCCAACACTGTGGTCACAAGTCAGGGCGGTGTGCCGATTTTGCTATCGCAGGTAGCACATGTCAAATTTGGTTCAGCGTTCAAACGAGGCGATGGTAGCATCAACGGAAAGCCCGCTGTGATATTGGCGGTAGAAAAACAACCTGGCGCGAATACCGTCGGCCTCACGAAGCAGATTGAGCAAGCCTGTAGCGAACTTCAAAGCTCCCTACCAAAAGACATTACGATAAATCCATCCATTTTTCAGCAAAGCAAATTCATTCAAGCATCTATTGATAATGTTTTAGAAGCTCTCCGCGACGGGTTTATATTAGTAGTCATTGTGCTGTTTTTGTTTTTGATGAATCTCCGCACTACCGTCATTACGTTGACGGCTATCCCTTTGTCTCTGGTCATTACCGCCCTGATTTTCAAAGCATTTGACTTGTCCATCAACACCCTGACCTTGGGCGGCTTGGCCATCGCCATTGGAGAATTGGTAGATGACGCCATCGTAGATGTTGAAAATGTATTTCGGCGCCTGCGCGAAAACCAGCGTCTCGAAATACCTAAATCTACTTTACGCGTAGTTTATGAAGCCAGTTCTGAGGTACGCAACTCTATTGTGTATGCCACGGTCATTGTGGTGCTGGTTTTTATTCCGCTGTTTTACATGGAAGGAATCGAAGGGCGAATTTTTGCTCCTTTGGGTATTGCTTACATTACGTCCATTACCGCTTCGCTGTTTGTTTCTCTCACCCTTACGCCTGTCTTGTGCAGTTATTTTTTAAACATAAAAGGTGTCAGTAAACAGTCAGAAGGCTTGTGGAATCGAATTTCAACACTAGCCACCTCCGAAACCGACACGCGTTTGGTGAAATGGTTAAAAACAAAAGACACTCGCTTGCTTCATTGGTCGCTCAATCGGCCTAAAGCCATTATTGGCACCGCCATTGTGCTGATTTTAATTTCTTTAGGAACGATTCCTTTTTTTGGAACTGAGTTTTTGCCGCCGTTTAATGAAGGCGCTTTTACCGTTAATTTGATTGCCCCCACTGGAACTTCGCTTGAGGAATCTAATAAAATAGGGACGTTGGCTGAAAAATTGATATTGCAAATTCCCGAAGTTGAGTACGCCAGCCGTCGAACTGGACGGGCCGAGTTGGACGAACACGTTGAACCCGTCAGCCGGTCGGAAATTGATGTTACGATACGGCCTAATATTGAGCGGAGTCGTAGCGAAATTATTGCCGACATTCGCCAAAAACTGGGCATTTTAAAGGGCGTTTCCGTGGGCGTTGGACAACCGATTTCTCACCGTATTGAGCATTTATTATCGGGGGTTCAGGCTCAGGTTGTGTTGAAAATATACGGAAACGATTTGGCTGAGCTACGCACTACCGCCCAAAAAGTGCAAGCTACCATGCAAGGGGTTAAGGGCATAACTGACCTCACCATCGAACGCCAAACGCTGGTCCCCCAATTGTTGATTCGGGTACGGCGCAATGACCTCCAACGTTTTGGATTACAGGCCGGAAAAGTCACCGAAGAATTGGCAGTATTTTACAACGGAAAAATAACGGGGCAAATCTACGAAGGTCAAAAATCGTTTGACATCCTGATTCGCACCAACGAACGCGAACGCAACAATTTAGAAGACATCCGAAACACCCAAATCTCCACGCCCGAAGGGGAGCTTATTCCGCTGCACCAAATCGCGGATATTGAACAAACCATGAGCGTCAATCAGGTGGTACACGAAAATACCCAACGTCGGATGGTGGTTTCGGCCAATGTGCAGGGGCGTGATTTGGGGAGTACGATTGAAGAAATCAAGCAGAAAATGGTCAGAGTGCCATTGCCTCAAGGCTATTTTATTGTGTACTCAGGCTTGATTGAGAGTCAGGAGTCGGCCTCTCAGTTGATTATATTTTTAGCTATTTTTTCGATTTTGGGCATTTTTTTGGTGCTCTATACGCATTTCAAATCCATCGCTGTCGTATTACAAATCATGCTCAATATTCCACTGGCGTTGATTGGCAGTGTGGTAGCGGTTATGCTTACGGGCGGCACTTTTTCGGTTGCTACGCTGGTTGGATTTATCACGCTCACGGGCATCGCGAGTCGAAATGGGATTATGATGATTTCCCACTATATTCACTTGGTGGAAAAAGAAGGCGAGACATTCGGTAAACCCATGATTATCCGAGGTTCTCTCGAGCGGCTTGTACCCGTATTAATGACTGCCCTAGTAGCAGCCTTGGCACTCGTTCCGCTAACGCTCGACCCACAAGCGGCGGGCAAAGAAATTCTTTACCCCGTCGCAACGGTTATTCTGGGGGGGCTACTTTCCAGTACTTTTTTGGATATTATCGTAACACCCGTGGTATTCTATACGTTTGGAAAAAAATCATTGGCTATCTATTTTAGAGAAATAACAAAAGATGATTTGGCCTAACAATCACCCTAACTCGCAAACAAATGAATGAAATCCTTTTTGGCGCATTGATTTTAAGCATTTTACACGTGCTGATTCCCAGTCATTGGCTACCTTTTGTGACCATTGGCAAAACCGAACACTGGTCTGAAGGCCGCACCCTGACGGTCACGGCCCTCGCAGGCTTGGCCCATACCATCAGCACAAGCATTTTGGGGCTTATCATCGGGTATGCGGGCTACGAATTATCAGAAAGCTATCACGAACTTGCCGAAAGCGTTATTCCGGCGGTTTTGTTGATGTTGGGACTTTGGTACTTGATGCAACACATTCGCCATTCGGACGCTCATGAGCACATTGACCCGTCTACGATTAATGGCAAATCGTTTAAGGCCCTGCTTTTGTCGCTTTGTTTGGGCATGTTTTTATCACCTTGCATGGAAATCAACGCCTACTTCCTGAGTGCGGGTGCGTTGGGTTGGCAGGCGTTGGGTTTAGTTGCCTTGATTTACAACGTAGTTACCTTGGCAGGAATGATTCTGATGGTTTGGGTGGCGAGCCGTGGTTTAAGGTTGATCAATGCGCACTGGTTCGAGCATAACGAGAATCTTATCACGGGACTTACACTCATTGGGTTAGCCATTTTAAATTTCTTTATTGAGTTCTAAAAAAGGCATTTATTATGAAAAATACCGATAGTGTACCTTTGGCGCAACAAGCCCCCGAAAAAGCCAATAAGCCTACTCACAACCACGAACATAATCACTCAAAAGACGCTGAAGAAAGTCTCCTCAAAATCTATTGGCGGTTGTGGTTGAGCTTGGCTATTTTGATTTGTTTTTTGCTGGTAACATTTGTCTTATCCTACACACTACCCCAACCCGTAGAAATAGGCCTGATGGTGGCGGCCTACTTATTGGCGGGCTATCCTACCCTCAAAAGAGCCTTTCGCTCAATAAAACGCGGCGATTTTTTCAATGAATTTACGTTGATGTCAATCGCTACGCTCGGTGCTTTTTACATTGGCGAATACAGCGAAGGTGTGGCAGTGATGGTCTTTTACGAAATCGGCGAGCTGTTTCAGAGTCTGGCAGTAAATCGTTCCAAACGTTCAATCAAAGCCTTATTGGATATTCGTCCCGATTCAGTTACTGTTGTACGCAATGGAAATCATCAGAAAATTCATGCTTCTGACGCGTCAATCGGGGAAACACTTATGGTAAAAGCGGGCGAAAAAATTGCGCTTGATGGTACACTCCTTACTCCAAAAGCCTCTTTCAATACCTCCGCCCTCACGGGAGAGTCTCGCCCCGATACCAAACACGCTGGCGATACGGTATTGGCGGGAATGATTAACTTAGACAGAGTCATTGAAATGCAGGTTTCAACCGCTTTCAAGGACTCTAAGCTGTCGCGCATTTTGTCTATGGTGCAGGATGCCACCGCCCGCAAAGCCCCTACCCAACTGTTTATCAGTCGCTTTGCCAAAGTATACACGCCGATTGTTTTCTTTTTGGCGTTATCGGTAATTTTTCTTCCTTTCTTTTTTGTTGATACCTATCAATTTAAAGAATGGCTGTACCGAGGCATGGTTTTTCTGGTGATTGCCTGCCCGTGTGCCTTAACGGTCTCCATCCCGCTAGGTTATTTTGGAGGAATCGGGCTGGCTTCTCGTCATGGAATTTTGGTGAAAGGCGCAAATTTTTTGGATGTAATGACCGAGTTAACCACCGTAGTTTCTGACAAAACGGGCACCCTGACCAAAGGGGTTTTCAAGGTTCAGGAAATAAAAACAAGCCTCGACGAACAGGGATTTATTCAAACAGTAGCGGCGCTGGAAAAGTCCTCAACACACCCCATTGCCAAAGCCATCGTTAAATATGCCCATGACAAAACCCCAACACTTCAACTTAACGTGGAACAGGTAGAAGAAATCGCAGGACAGGGTTTAAAAGGAATCGTGGATGGCCAAACCGTTCTGTGCGGCAATCTTAAACTTCTGCAAAAATTCAATATTCTATATCCTACACAACTGAAAAAAATCGTTGACACCATCGTCGCTGTCAGTATTGATAATCAATATGTTGGTTATCTTATCATTGCCGATGAAGTAAAAGAAGATGCCACCAAAACCGTAGCTGACTTAAAAAAACTGGGCATTGAGACCATTATGCTCTCGGGCGATAAAGCAGCGGTGGTTCAAAAAATAGCTGACCTACTTCACATCTCAACCGCCTACGGAGAGTTGCTTCCAGAAGATAAAGTACAAAAAGTACAGGAGCTTAAAAACGCAGGCAAACGCATCGCTTTCGTTGGCGATGGGGTCAATGATGCGCCCGTCGTGGCCCTTGCTGATGCGGGTATCGCCATGGGCGGCTTAGGCTCGGATGCCACCATCGAAACCGCTGATATTGTGATTCAAAATGACCAACCTTACCGAATTGTAACCGCCATTAAAATTAGTAAACTCACCAAACAAGTGGTTTGGCAAAATATTATCTTGGCCATGGGCATAAAAATAGCCGTCATGGCGCTGGGAGCGAGCGGTGTGGCCAACCTTTGGGAAGCCGTTTTTGCCGACGTAGGCGTAGCGTTATTGGCGATTTTGAATGCTTACCGAATTCAATCCAAAACCCTCTCCTAACCACATGACCAAGTATTCAGACATCGAAGATTTTTTTGACAATCAAACCCCCGAAATCCGACAGGTACTCCAATACATTCGACAGTTATTGCTGGTCGCACACCCCAAAATGCGCGAAAAGTTTATGTACAGCAATACCATTTTCTTTATTTGTCTAGACTACGTCTGTTATTTTGGAAAAATCCACAAAACGAAAGGCGTTGAAATTGGCTTTGTAAAAGGGTTTTTGTTGTCAAACGAGCAGGGATTGCTGGAAGATAAAGGCCGCAAGCTCATACGGGGAGTTACGGTGCGCAACCTCCACGAATTCAAGGCCATAGAAGATGCCTTTTTGGAAATTGTGCAGGAAGCCATTCTAATTAATGAAACACAGCCCGAGAAAACCTTCGCCAAAATCATTTTTGGAACGCGTAAAAAAAGTAGCGACGCGTGATGGCGCGTCGCTACACAATAAGTTCTGGCTAATTGGATTGATTAATAACTCAAAATCGTAAACTCGGTGCGGCGATTTTTCTGGTGTTCATCTTCGGTTTTGGCATCCTTGATAATCAACCGTGACTCACCGTAACCTTTGGCAATCAATCGTTCTTTTTCAATTCCTTTCGTAACGATATAGTCCACCGCCGATTGCGCCCGATTTTGCGACAGTTTGTTGTTGTAGCTCTCCGAGGCGCGCGCATCCGTATGCGAGCTTAGCTCAATACTTACGGTAGGGTTGTCTTTCAGAATTTGAACCAATTTATCAAGTTCAACGGCCGCATCTGAGCGAATGTTAAATTTGTCCAAGTCGTAGTAAATATTTTCGAGGACAAAGGTTTTGTTGACCGCCAAACGATCCATTTTCAGCGCTACATAAAACGTGGTATCCATTGTGAGCTTCTTACGGAAAATTTGCGGAATCGCTTTTCCAGCCATCGTAAATGGTTCACGTTTGGTGATATATCCCCGCTTTTCAATCAACAACGAATAATCTTTTCCTTCTTCGAGTGGAAAGGTACCAAATACACCACCGCTGGTTGAAACGCCTTGTCCAACCAAGCTATCAGCGCTGGTTTCAAATATTTTTACAATGACCGAATCGAGCAAAGCCGCTGGTGTTTCGTTGGAAGCAACCGTTCCTGCCAAGTAGTAATTGACAATTTTGGGCGGCTCGGGCTTGCCAACCGTCCGGCGACGAGGGTCATCTAGAGGTAGTTTTTCAAGCTCAGCAATTTGGTTAGAATCCAACCCTACGCTTTCATCTTCAAAGGTATAAATATCGTCGTCTCCCTTACCTCCTTCTCGGTTGGAAGAGAAAAAACCGTATTTCATTTCTTCATCGGCATACACCAATCCAAAATCGTCAAAGCGAGAATTGATGGGGGCGCCGAGGTTTTCAATCGTAATGACCCCTTGCGAACGCGTTGCCACAAATAAATCCAGTTTGCCCAAACCTGGGTGACCATCAGACGCGAAATACAGTTTTGCATCGGGGCCTACGTACGGAAACATCTCGTCGCCGGGCGTGTTAATGTCTTTACCCATATTGACGGGTTTGCTAAAACGCCCCGAGGCGTCCATATTGGCCCGATAAATATCAATTCCTCCTACGCCACCAGGACGGTTGGAGCAGAAATACAATGTGCGTCCGTCGCGCGAAAAGGCAGGGCTACCATCCCAAGCGGCCGAATCACTCACAGGAATCAGACGCGGCTCGGTCCATTTATTGCTCGCAAATCGGCTCAGGTACAAATCCACGTCGGCGGTTCCTTTCTTTTTACCCGTATTTCCGCGAGCAAACACAACCGTTTTTCCGTCTTTGGTAAACGTAACGTTGGCTTCATTGACTCCCTCCAAAAACAAGGCTGGACTGAACACCTCTGGCTCACCGCCCGTTTCGTCATAGTTTTCTGCCAATTTTACTTTATAAATTCCCGTCATGGGCATCCCGTTGTTTTTGTACAGGGTCGCTTTGCGAGTAGCGGCAAAAATCAGATCTTCATCTTTCACAAAAGGCGAAAATTCTGCGCCAGC
>JAIXPV010000665.1 GCA_027486105.1 Runella sp.
GCAGTGAACGGGCGGCTTGGGAACCTGCATAGTCAAATTCGCAGGCTTGACCAATAACAATGGGACCGGAACCAATGATGAGGATGGATTTGATGTTGGGATTTTTTGGCATTTTTTTGAGGAAAAGTTATCAGTTATCTGTTATTCGTCGCTCGCTTTGACCTTTTCAGATATTTGAAAAAGGATAATTCTGACAAACGGGGCGCGTCTAACTTTTAACTTCTGCAACAGGGTTGCTGCAAAAATTGCACAAAATTAGGGGATGAAATGTTTTTTGAGGCATTAAATCTTGAAAAAAAAAGAATTAATAGGCCAATTTAATGGAAAATAAGAGGTATATCGCTGATAGTTAGTCTTTTAACCAAGTAGTGTTTCGCAAAATAGGTACGGTAAATAAGTGCATTTTTTGATTTCATGCTAAATGTGCATCTTTGTTTATATGAACCCTTTATCATTTCTTTTGGATGAGTGGCAACAACGCCACCTCCTTACCGACGAGCAACGTGCACAATTGGAAACGCATGAGCGCACTCGTTCTGTTTCGTTGTATATCCTTCTGCGTAGCCTACTCTACGCGGGCATTTTGCTGTTTACGTCGGGTGTTGGTGTACTCATTTATAACAACATTAACACTATTGGCCACACGGCATTGATTGGCCTTTTGGCAGTGCTAACTGCGGGAAGTTTCTTCTACGTTTACCGCACGAGCGTTCCATTTTCGCGGAGATTGATTGAAAATGAAGCCAAGTTCAGCGATTTTGCTTTGCTCGTAGCCTGTACTTTGTTTCTGATTTTGGAAGGATATGTACAATGGCGCTACAATGTTTTTGGCACACGTTATGGTTTGGCAACGGTTTTACCCGCAATTCTTTTTCTGTTTTGTGCCTACCGTTTCGACCACCGAGGTGTTCTTTCGATGGGTCTGACGGCCTTCGCCTCTTGGGTAGGCATTACTGTTGCGCCGATGGAAGTGCTGAGTAACAACGATTTTAACGATATGAAACTTATCGTGACAGCGGTACTTTTGGGCATTTTATACATTGGGGTGGGAGTGGCTTCGGAGAGAATGGACTTCAAAAAACACTTCTCGTTTACGTATTTGCTGCTCGGTGGAAACGTCTTTTTTATTGGTTCATTGGCAGGGTTGTTTCGTGAGGAGGGTTGGGCCTATGGGTTCGCATTGCCAATTGCCGCAGGCTGCTGGTTGTTTGTAAATCATGCCCGACGCTCGCATTCTTTCCTTTTCTTGTTGATGGCGGTGGTTTATGGGTACATCGCGTTTACGTACTTACTCTTTGAAGTGATGAACGAGGAGTTGTGGGCGTTTTTTGGGATGTTTTACGTAGCGGCAAGTACGGGTGGAGTGATTTGGTTTTTCCTGAATTTTAAAAAATTATTGAAAAATAGGGAAGAGGAGCGGCCACCGCTGCGGTGAGAAGTCAGGAGTAAATCATGAGTCCAATATTTTTCCTAAAAAAACAGTATTCTATTTTTCTTATTTCTACATGAAAGCTTATAACGAGACGCTTCTTCTGAACGAATACGCCCAAAAAATGGCCCAAAAATGGCATTCTGAGCGTTTATTGTCAACTGAACAACTGGCCGAAGCCCTTCAGTTGCACGCTCAAGTGCCTTATAATCCCAACATATTTGTCAAAATCGGCCTTTTTTTGTTTGGCTATGTTTGTTTCATGTTTGGCGGAGGCTTTGTGTTTATGATTGTGGGTGAGGGAGTTGGCTTTGCGGTCACCTCGCTGTTGTATGGTTTGGGCGTTACTTTTTTGTTGCTCCGACTCATCAAACAGAAACAACTGCATTTTGCGGGAGTGGACAACGCTCTTATTTACGGCATCATTGGGGCCACGATGCCGCTTATTTTTGAACTGTATGATACGCTGAAAATCAGTGAACTTTGGGTGGGCGTGTTGTTTTGTTTGCCCGTTTTGGTAGTGGTGGTTTATAGTTTTGGGGAGCCGCTGGTGGCCTTGGGGGCTTTCCTGTCGGGCTTGTTTATTCTGGCTTCTGTATTGATGAAAAATCCCATTGGCAAGGCCCTTTTGCCTTTTGCGTTGATGATTTATTCAGCGGTGTTTTTTGTTGTAACGAGAAAATTAGGCCAAAAATCAAGTGCTTTTTATTGGAAATCAGCCATTTATTGGGTCAATACTGCCGCTCTGGTACTGTTTTATGCGGCAGGCAATTATTTTGTGGTTCGGGAGCTAAATGCTGAACTAAACGGACTCGGCTCGCCTTCTCCTGAGGTTACTTTTGCGGGCTTGTTTTGGGGTTTTACCATTTTAATTCCCGTACTTTATCTGTACGGTGGTTTTCGCTGGCGCGACCGTACCTTGCTTTTGTTGGGTCTGTTGGGCATTGTGGCTACGATTCTGACGATACGTTATTATCACGCGGTTTTACCGATCGAATGGGCTTTGCTTTTGGCAGGAACGGTGGTTGCGGCTACAGCCTTTGGTTTGATTCGTTCTCTCAAAACGCCCAAATTCGGCTTCAGTTATGCCCCCGAAAAAGACAATGACGAGCGTTTTGCGGTTGAAATGGTGGTGATTTCTCAAATGACCAAAAACAGTCATTCATCCGAAAAAGGCGTTGAATTTGGCGGTGGTGATTTTGCGGGCGGTGGCGCAGAGGAGAAGTATTGAAGTTGCGGCCTCATGCGTAGCTGAGGGGGTAAATTTTCGTTTTGCGTTCCTTTGATGAGTGATACACCCCCAACGAACCCATCCCCAACTCAATGAAAAAGCTGTGCTTTGCGCTTTATTTTCTGCTCCTTTTTTTGCCTTCTCTTGCCCAAAAAAATACCAAACCCACCGCTCAATGGCCCGTCGATATGCCGTGGTGGAAAAAAAATAACCTGCGGGTCATTCAGACCAATTTGCCCGCTTACGAAGCCGCAACGCTGAATCCAGACTCGTTACTCAAAGATTTAGAGGCGTGTTCGGCCAATACGCTGCTCATCAACGCAGGTGGAATCATGGCATTTTACCCTACTAAACTCGATTTTCACTACACAAATCCCTATATGAAGGGAAATATGTTGGGGGACGTCATTCAACGGTGTCATCAACGGGGGATAAAAGTCATTGTGCGGTTTGATTTCAGCCGGGTACACGAAAGTATTTTTAAGGCGCATCCCGATTGGTGTTATACCTCGCCCAAAGGCGAGCGTATCATCAATACAGATATGTACGTAGTGTCTATCAATGCACCTTATGTGCAAGACCGTGCGTTTAAAATCATCGAGGAAGTAATTGATAATTACGGTATTGACGGAATTTTTCTCAATATGCCAGGGTATCAAGTCAACAACCCATATGAAGGAAAATACCACGGCATTGACCAAAATGAGTACGATAAAAAGCGTTTTGCCGAATACAGCAACGGCCTGACATTGCCCACTGAAGAAAACAAAGCCGACCCCGTTTTTCAAAAATATTTGGCTTTTAAAAAGTTTACGGTCGAAGATTGGTCGAAGCGACTGCACGAATTGGTGAAATCAAAAAGCAATCAAATCGCGATTTGTACCTACATGGATAAATACGTAGACATTATACGCCATGAATCACAGACCAACAGCCTGCCGTATTGGCCGTATTCGGCCTCCGACAACGTGGGGAATGCCGTCAATTCCTTTCCTGACCATATCGTTAGCAATAGTAGTATTCAGCAGATTTCGTTTCAGTCGCGCTATAACGCTGTTGAGCCTGAGGAGGTTTCTATTCGATTGTACGAAAATATCGCCAATGGCTCAGGGCTAGACATCAGCATGATGGGGGATATGCGCGGCTACGAAGACGAGCGGAATTATGACATCATCAAAAAAATCTACGCCCATCATCAAAAGTACGAGCCTTATTTTGGGAAATATACCTCGGTGGCCCAAATCGTGGTGGTGGCTCCGGGCGCGTGGCCGAGTGGTGCGCCAATGCAGGAGTATCGCGGCATTCAACTGATGCTCAAAGAAGCCCATATTCCGTTTGATATTGTAGAAGACACCCAAATTGAGCACTTGGCCGATAAGATGAAAAACTACCGCCTCGTGATTTTGCCCGACCTTACCTATTTGAGCAATGCCTCTGTGCAGGTGTTGAAGGAGGCTTCTCAACAGGGGGTAAATCTGTTGGCAACCAACCAGACCATGTTTGATAATCCCGTAGCGTTGCAGCAATTATTTGGGGCCAAAATCATCAATAAAGACCATGACGGCAGTGGTTTTTACCTGAAACCTGACAACGATACGTTGTTTAAGCGCTTTGTGAAGCAGAAAATGCTTTTCTGGAAGTTTAATTTGGGCTTGTATGACCTTTCGGGAACTGACAAAAAGTTCTTGCCCATTCTGAGCAAAGGCCGTCCTGGGCCGCCCGAAATCATCGGCGGGCACGAGCCAACGGGTTATTTTGCGATGGGCTTTAAACAACATCCGCGTAGCAAAGCCGTGATTTTGCCAGTTAACGTGGGGCGTTTGTATTATCTGCACGGGTACGAAGAACATAAAAATATTGTTCTGGATGTCATTGATGCAGTTTATCCCGAAGCGCGGCATTTGCTCCAAACCAACGCTCACGAACGGGTGGAGGTGATTTTGAAAGAATACATCAAAAATGTTCCCGAAAATAAAGACAAAAAATCGGCCGATGGTCTGATACTACATTTGGTCAACCTCACGGGTTTTAGTGGTAATACGTATTTCGACCCTGTGCCAGTGTTCAATCTTTCCTTCAAAATTCAAACACCTTTCAAACCTAAAAAAATATTCTCGATGGTCAGTAAACAGCCAATAGCATACACTTGGAAAAACGGTTACTTGGACTTTAAGCTTAATAAGCTGTCTGATTTTGAAGGAGTTGTGATTGATAAATAATTATTCTTCTGATGGCAGTGAAACTTTTTAAAAATAAATTAGGTTGACATATCAACAATATTTATTTTTGCGCCATGATAACGAATGAACAGCAGAACATAAAAGAAAAAATATGGGGACAACTAGGGCAATATCTGACCTTTAATATCAACCATGTGTCGCATTTGTTTGCCCGAAAGGTAAACCGAGAACTTTCCAAATCTGGGTTTACGCTTCAAATCGAACAATTTCCCATTTTATTTTTGGTCAATCATTCAACCGAAGGGTTACTGTCGCAACAAGACATTGCCAACTTTCTTCAACGCGATAAATCGGGTATCCAGCGCTCTATTCGCACTTTAGAGCGCGATGGCTACGTCAGAATCGTAAGCGATGATACCGATCGACGTAAGAATTTAATTCAATTAACCCCCGCTGGAAAATTTACCATTGATAAAATCAGCGAGATGGCGGTGACCTTAAATCAAGAGATTTCTAGCCAGCTTACCCCTGAAGAAGTGACAACCTTGCTATCTATTTTGAGAAAAATTTCTGCCACCATTGATAACTAGTTTTTTTTAATCAATTGGTTGATATATCTACTATTGATATATCAACAATACATAATTTTCTTTATTTTTTACAAAAATGAAACGTTTAGCAGCCTTTTTAATCATCACCTTCGGGGCAGGGTTGGCCGCTTCAGCGCAGCAGAGTCGGTCGCTGAAAGAGTGCATTGACTACGGATTGCAGCATTTTGGTACGGTGCGCGTGGCGCAGTACCAGGTCGAAACCGCCAACCAACAGGCGCGGCAAGCTCTGGGGCAGTATTTGCCCCAAGTGTCAGGTTCGGGAAACTTTACGGATAACCTTAAACTGCAAACCACGCTGTTGCCAGCAGGCTTTGCGGGACCCGAACCGCGACGTATTTCGTTGGGCTCTAAGTACCAAACCAACTTATCGGCGCAACTGACCCAAACGATTTATGACAAATCGCTGCTCATTGGCATCAAAGCCAATGAAGCCAATCAAAAACTGGCAGACCTCAGTGTGCGACAAACCCGCGAGGAGATTATTTACAACATTGCGAGCAATTACTATCAGGTATTCATTGTGCAACAGCAGATTGCGTTGCTTAAAGATAACCTCGAACGCACGCAACAAGTACTTAATATCCTGAAATTGCAGCGCGACAACGGCGTGATTCAGCCGATTGACTATTCCAATACGGAGGTAAGTTTTAACAATACTCGTTCGCAACTTGCGCTGAGTGAAAACAACTTGGCGCTTGCGCTAAACCGCTTAAAATACCAGATGGGGCTGCCGCAGGAAGCAGAACTTACGCTTTCAGACTCTCTTTTGTTGAAGAAAGTGCCCACCGTGGAGGAGGCTAATTTTAGTGCGCAGCGTTTAATTTCGTACCAGAAAGCCAGCGCAAACCTTGACTTGCAACGCTTGCAGTTGTTGCGAACAAAGGCGGGCTATCAACCCACGCTCAATTTTTCGGCGAGTTATGGAACGTTGGCATTAGGCAATCAACTGGCAGATGGCTTCCGCAATTTTACGGGCTTCGGTAGCATTGGGCTACGGTTAAACATCCCCATTTTTGATGGATTTCAGCGTGATGCCCAGATTCAGCAAAACCGCTTGACGGTTATGACGCAAGAGGAGCAACTTCGGTTGAATACTGCCGCGTATCAGTTGCAATTCAGCAATGCCCAAACGCAGATTCAAAAATCGAAAACTAATATTGAAAACGACGACCGCAACGTAAAACTAGCGCAGGAGGTTTACAACATCACCACACTACAATACAAACAAGGCACCAAATCGCTGACGGATTTGATCAATGCCGATAATTCGTACCGGCAGGCGCAGTCGAATTACATCAATTCACTCATCAATTTTTACCAAGCCCGACTTGATTTGGAACAATCTCAGGGCTCGTTACTCACTTTTTACAACCAACTTTAGAAATTTCAGCCGAACCATGAAAAAGACCACATTCATCGTCATCGGGGCTGTATTGGCCATTATGGGCCTGATTGCCTTTCGCCTTTCTTCCAATAAAAAGAAGATAGATACCCAAAATCAATTACCTGCCACCAACGTCAGCATCGCTATTCCCGTTACGGTAAGTCGCGTAGAAGAGGGCGATGTAAGTCAACAATTAATAAAAACGGGGAATTTAATTCCGTTCAAAGAAGCTGCTATTTCGGCCACTACCGCAGGTCGGGTAACACACGTTAACTTTAACTTGGGCACTCAGGTGAGCCAAGGAGCGGTGTTGGTTCAGGTTGACAACAAACTGAAAGAACTTTCGCTAGAGGCTACACAGCTTACGATCAGTAAGTTAAAGAAAGATGTTGAGCGTTATAGTACGTTGTTGGCGGGTAATGCCACCACCGAACTGCAAGTAAATGAGGTGAAGTACAATTATGAAAATGCCATAAATCAAGCGGAGCAAATCAAAAAACAGTTGCTTGACGCCACCGTAAAAGCACCCATCAGCGGCCGCATTGTTAAAAAAGACATCGAAGTGGGCGAGTTTATCAACGCAGGGGCGGTTCTCGGAACGGTTTTGGACGTCTCTCGGCTGAAAGCGGAGGTACTAGTCAATGAAAGTGACGTGTATCAACTCCGTCTTGGGCAGTCGGTGCGGGTGAGCAGCGATATTTTTCCGAACCAGATTCTGTCGGGTACTATTTCTTACATTTCTCCGCAAGGTAACAGTGAACACAATTATCCAGTCGAAGTGACGGTCAGCAATTCCCTTGGTTTGAAAGCAGGAACGTTTGTCAACGTAGATTTTTCGCAAAAATCTAATCAAAAAGCCTTACAAATTCCGCGCTTGGCCTTGGTAGAAAGCCTCAAAAACCCTTACGTATATGTAGTGTCGAACAACGTAGCGCAACAGCGTATCGTCAAAATTGGCCGTGAATTGGGCGATAAAATTGAAGTACTCAGCGGCCTTTCGGCAGGCGACACTGTGGTCGTAACGGGCCAACTCAACCTAAGTGAAGGCAAGCTAGTGCAGATTACAAAATAAAACTCCCTCATTAAATTACTACAACCATGTCAATAACTGAGATTGCCGTTAAACGACCGCTATTGGTCACAACGGTGTTCATCGTTCTGATTTTATTCGGGGTTTTGGGGTATAAGCAGCTGTCTTATAACTTGTTGCCAAAGTTTGAAGCCAACGTCATCAGTGTGGCCACGACCTACATTGGGGCGTCGGCTGATGAGGTGGAAACCAACGTCACCAAACGCATCGAAGACGCGCTGTCGTCGCTTGAAGGTTTGGATAGGATGACCTCGATTTCGCAACAAGGCGTGTCGATTGTCACCATACAGTTGAAAAACGGCATTAATACAACCCTCGCCCAACAGGACGCGCAGCGGAAAGTGGAGCAGATTATCAATTTCTTGCCCGATGAAGCCGACCGCCCGATTGTCAATAAATTTTCGACCGACGAATTACCCGTTTTACGGATGGGTGTTACCGCTGATTTGTCGCCTACTGAGTTGTATGATTTGATTGATGACGAACTAAAACCGCAGCTTTCTAACGTACCAGGCGTAGGACAAGTAAACCTGATTGGTGGCAACGAACGCCAGATTCAGGTCAACGTGGACAGTGAAAAACTCAAGGCGTACGGGGTCTCCATCGTGCAGGTTTCGCAGGCCATCAACAGCGCCAATACGAGTTATCCAGCGGGCCAACTTGAAACGCGGAATTCACAGTATTCCATTCGTTTTGACGCCTCTGTCGAAACTACCAGCCGCATGAGAGAATTGGTTGTGGCGCGCCGGGCCGACGGAAGTCAGGTGTTACTCAAAAACGTAGCGGAAGTGGTCGATGCAACCGCCAAACCCAGTGCCATCAACCACATCAATGCCAAGCCGTCGATTGGGATTCAGATTTTAAAACAATCGGATGCCAACGCCGTGTCGGTGAGTGAGTTGGTACGGGCAAAAATTACGGTGTTGGAAAAACAACACGGTAAAAACAACCTGAAGTTCACCATTGCCTCCGACCAATCGGTGTACACGCTGGCCTCGGCCCACGCCGTAGTCGATGATTTGTTTTTGGCGATTTTGATTATATCGGTCGTGATGCTAATGTTTTTGCACAGTTTTCGGTCTTCGCTTTTTGTACTGGTGGCGTTGCCGTCGTCTATTTTGCCCACGTTTTTGCTGATGTACGTGGCGGGCTTCTCGCTCAACCTAATGACCCTCATGGCGCTTTCGTTGGTGGTCGGGATTCTGGTGGATGACTCTATTGTGGTGTTGGAAAATATAAATCGACACCTCGAAATGGGCAAAGACAAACGCACTGCCGCCCTCGACGGACGGAGTGAGATCGGCTTCACGGCCCTCGCCATTACCTTGGTCGACGTCGTGGTATTTATTCCCTTGGCTTTGACGGGAGGTCTGATTGGTAATATTTTGCGGGAGTTTTCGCTCGTCGTGGTTTTCTCTACGTTGATGAGTTTGGTGGTGTCTTTTACGCTGACGCCATTGTTGGTTTCGCGTTTTGGAAAATTAGAAACCCTCAATCCCAAGAGTTTGTGGGGCAAGCTGAACATCGGTTTTGAGCGCTTGCTCGACCGTATCATTGCCACTTACACGCATTATTTGAAGTGGGTATTGGGCCACAAGCGCTGGATGTATTTAGCCGTTATCGTGTTGTTTGTTGGCTCGGTCTCGCTGGTTCCGGCGGGTTTTATTGGGGCGGCTTTTATGCCCAAAAGTGATCAGGGCGAAATGAGCATTCAGTTGGAATTGGCGCCTACGGCTTCTATTTACCAGACCAACGCCATGGCCCAACGCGCCGAGCAAATCATCATGCAACACCCAGAGGTGATAAACGTATTTTCGAACATTGGCTACACCAGCAGCGGTATCAGTACGGCTTCCAATAGCAATATTGCCGACATCAACGTGAAGTTGGTTGATAAAAAAGAAAGGAAATTTTCGACGGATGATTTTGGCCAGATGCTCAAAAAAGAA
>JAIXPV010000747.1 GCA_027486105.1 Runella sp.
CTTACCACCATTTTGTAATGGTCAAAATAAGAGCGCGTAAATTGTCGATTGTCGCTTGACGAATAACTTCCCCCTCCAGTTTGACCATTTTCAGAATACTGATTTCCTTTATACAATTCAAAAACCAAATAGCTTTGATTATTGATGGTGTACATCAGGCCCGAATCTGCCAAAATCACTTCGCGGTTACCAGCGTTGTAATCGGAGGTTGGGTGTCGATAGATAACTAATCCCTTGAGGCTTTTCTGGTCAGCAAATTTTTTATCTACTTTTATATTATAGCCTGGCAGATCATTGTAGAAAATCCCCTCTTTAATATTGAGGGTTGCTTTGGCCGTTTTGATGTCATATAGAAGGCTGTACCCTTTAAGATTCGCCCACGGAGCCACTTCATTGTTGTACCAAAAGGAGAAGATCGTAATCATCGCTACCATGACCATAACCGAGCGCATGGCGCGCCATGTGGAGATTCCTGCACTTTTGATGGCCGTTAATTCAAAAAACTCCCCCAAGTTGCCGAAAGTCATCAATGAAGAAAGCAAGACGGCCAAAGGTAAAGCTACTGGAACGGTGATGAGACTGAAAAAGCCGAGGAGTTTAACATAATTTAAGAAATCAATGTCCTTACCTACGAGTTCATTCAGATACTGAGAGATAAGGCGCATTAAAAATATAAAAACGACAATGCACAAAGTCAGCACGAACGGGCCTAAAAATGACCGTAATACCAGTTTATCAATTTTTTTCATTCGTATTTACTCAACTTCCCACAATTTCCTTGAGACTCTCTATTAAACCGTCCCAAAGGTCTTTTAGTTCTTCCACGTCGGAGTTGGTAGAGTAGTCAGTAATTCTTAAATACGTTGAGCCAGTCAGGTCACTTACGTCAATTTTAAATTCAATATAATTGTTATCTCGATTGTTTTCACTTGTGTTTAAGAACTCAAACTTGACGCTTTTGTTGAGACGCAAGGAGCTTTGTTCGGCAATATGACTCTCTTTATCCCAGATAAAATCAAAATTATGGTCAGGCTTGGTATTAACTTTATCACAAAACCATTCTGACAGGCCGGATGCGGAACTTATGTAAGGGAAAAGCATCTTTGGCGAAGCCCTTAGTTCATATTCATTCGAGTATTTGAACTTTTGCATAGTGTTTGGCTTGTTTAACTTGTTTAAAAAAGGTCGGTTGATTTGCTTTGGTAGGGTAATCCGTTGTTTTTCTTCCTAAATTTAAAATTTATTTGATCCTCTAATAAATTACTTAAAACTGCTAACCCTCTCAACGGCAACGGCAAAATAGAAACTTCCTTTAATTATTCAAAATCTGTTTGCGTAATAAAATTTTTTCTTCTACTTTTGCACCACCAAAACGATGGCGGGGTAGCTCAGATGGTTAGAGCGTAGGATTCATAACCCTAAGGTCGGCAGTTCGATCCTGCTCCCCGCTACAAAAAAAATCCCGCTTACGAGCGGGATTTTTTTGTTTGAAAAATATACCCTTTTCTTTATTCTAAGGGATAAATACCTTAACTTAGCGCTCATTAAGGTATAAATTCCAGTTAGTATGAAGGGATTAATGCTATTTATTTTAATATCCTTTTTCTCCCCCTTTTCTTTGCTATTCGTAGAGAAAAGCGCCCATACTATATGCTTTTTATTCGCCAAATCAACTTTTGTGACAGATATTACCCCTGAATACGAATACTTTAAAGCCTATCCCAATCCCGCTTACGAATTACTTACCGTCGAAATTGGCATGAAATTGCCCGCCCGTATCAGCCTCAAAATGGTTAACTCAGAAGGGGAGATGATACGTACTCTTGCCGATGACCTTTTTCCCCCAGGAAGACATTTTTTTGAAACAACACTCAACAGCGTCCCCTCAGGTACTTATCTGATTCGCTACGAAAAACAGGACAAAGTGTTGATAAGAAGAGTGGTGGTCAAATAATTTTCGACCACCAAACTAAGGATGCTTATTTTTTGGGCATCACAAACACACTTTCGTCGATGCTTGGGTTGATTTCCACTTTTGTAATTGTGGTCATGATAACGCCCGCCTGAGGGTTGGTGATTTCGGTGATTGTAGGAAATGAAATTCCGTCAAATACTTTATAGTTTGACATTTTGGTTTCTACCTCTACATCTTGTCCACTCACATTTACTTTAATAGCCGTTTTGATGATGTTAAAGTTTTTGGTATCAATAGAATGTGTCATACTCATCCCATCTTTCGACACCATTTTTACTTTATATACTTCTGTTCCGTCAAGGGTTTCTTTTCCCAAAAACTCAGTTTTCGTACCTGATGATTTGTAGTTGGTGATTCCCGACAAATCAAGTTGACTCACCGACGCCTTCAATTGTTCTTCGGGCAAAGGCGTAGGTTCAGGACCAGCCATTGGATTAATCATCCAACCCTTTTCGCCGTCTATCGCCATAATAATAGACTGCCCCATGGCTTCCATTTCATTCCGCATTCCGCGCCTATGCACAATGACGGATTTTGTCGGAATTTCCATACCCATCACACTGACGGTCCCTTCCATGCGCAGAGATTTGAGGCTATTGAGTTTTTCGGCTCCTCCCCTCGCCTGAATTGACTTGTCCAGAATCTCTTCAGCACTTTGGGCCATCCCTGTCAGCGCGGTACTTGCGAGTAGCGCAACTATCACAACTAGTTTTTTCATGTCTTTACAACGGTTAAAATGTCAATTTGGGGCGAAAGGTAAAACGAAAATGGTGAGCAAAAATAAGAACTTAAAAAAATAGGATGAACGGTCATTTCACTCAGTCAGATGGACTTATAAGCCTTGCTTTACACTCGAAACATAGTTAGTAATTGCTTCCTCTAAGTTTTCGCTTTGTTGTACTACCCGAATAAAAGCGCTCCCGATAATCGCACCAGCGGCGTGCTGACAGGCGGTTACGAAGGTTTCGTGGTCTTTGATGCCAAAACCAATCAAACGGGGATTACGCAAGTTCATGGCATTCACCCTGGCAAAATAGGCTTCCATGTCGTGTGTCACGCCCGTTTGAGAACCCGTTACGCTGGCCGATGAAACCATGTAAATAAACCCTGCACTGTTCTCGTCAATCTGACGTATACGTTTATCCGACGTTTGAGGCGTAATTAGGAATATATTTAATATGCCATGTTGATCAAAAATGGGCTTGTACGTTTCGAGGTATTCATCTACGGGCATATCGGGCAAAATTAGCCCATCTACCCCCACCTCCGCGCACTGCTGGCAGAAATTCTCCACTCCAAACTGAAGCACAGGGTTGATGTATCCCATTAGTAACACGGGCAGTTTTATCTCTTCGCGCATATTGCGGAGTTGGTCAAACAACTTTTTGACACTCATTCCATTCTCCAGCGCTTGCTGGTTACTGATTTGGATGGTTTCACCGTCGGCAACGGGGTCAGAATAAGGCATTCCGATTTCGACGAGGTCGGCCCCTGCGTCTTGAAGAGACTTTAAGATGCGGCGAGTATCTTCCAATTTGGGAAAGCCTGCTGTGAAATAAACATTAAGATTATGCGTAGGATGGTGTTGAAAAAGAGAGACGATGCGATTCATGGAGTTCTTTAAATTGAAATTGGTTACTTATCGGCAGGGTATGATAAAAGTTGCTTTTGTTATTAATAAATATCACGCCGAGGCAAAAGTAATTTTTTATACGCCTATAGCCAAAGTTTAACCAACGTTCGGCTGTTTACTTTTTTGGCAAAAAAACTACCGCCACCGAAACGATTTATCATCAATGGCCCGCATAGTGCACAAAACACCCTCGAGGTGGTCATATTCGTGTTGTAACAATTCAGACAGATTACTATCGTCCATGATCCATTCACAGGGTTGCCAATCTTCATCCAAGTACTTTATAGTAAGCGACTTATGGCGTTTCACTTTTACCAATAAGTTGGGGAAGC
Source organism: Runella sp. (assembly GCA_027486105.1). Classification (GTDB taxonomy): domain Bacteria; phylum Bacteroidota; class Bacteroidia; order Cytophagales; family Spirosomataceae; genus Runella. The sequence continues at coordinate 3,941 of JAIXPV010000747.1, forward strand.
TCATGCAATCATCCCACAATTCAAACATCTCATCGCTAAGATGGGTCAATTCAGGATTAATAAAAACCACTGGTGTGTCGATATTCATGTAAATCAAGCGTTTCATGATGCCCAATTGCGGCGCAGCAATGGCCCGACCAAAACCGTATTTGGCACGTACCTCCTGCATCACATTGTGTAAATCGGCCACCCAGCCTTTCACTAGGGGTTTTTCTTCGGGTAAAATCGGCGAACAGGTTTGGTACAAACGAGGATCGCCCAATAAAAGTAAATCGGCTAAAGTTTTCATCAATCTATAAAATGATACTTGGCTGGCAATTTACGCAAATAGCCCCAATCCCCTTAAAAAAAATATACTTCTCACAAACTCTTCATAATAAGTTAAGAGTATATTTTGCTAGAACAGTTACTTTTAATTTTACAACCTCAAAACCGTTTGTAAAGATGCCAAATGCGCCTTTGAAAATCATTGTTGCCATGAGTTTGGTCTCGGTTCTTTCGTTTACAGGAACCAACACCCTCCAAAACGAGTACCGTGCAGAATCGCAATCCGACTCCAACCAAGTGTTTGTACCCGATGATTTAGAGGCAACACTGTGGGCAGAGGCGCCTTTGTTTTATAATCCGACCAACATGGACATTGATGCAAAAGGAAGGGTTTGGATTACGGAAGCGGTTAATTATCGAGAATTCAACAACAAACCCGATAAAAAACTCCATTTTGACCAAGGCGACCGCGTGGTGATTCTAGAAGATACGGACGGGGACGGCAAAGCCGACAAATCTAAGGTTTTTGTACAAGACAAAGACTTGGTGGCACCGCTCGGCATTGGGGTCATCGGCAATAAAATCATAGTGAGCTGTGCACCTAATATCATCATGTACACCGACGAAAACGGCGATGATGTTCCCGATAAAAAAGAAATATTCTTAACGGGTTTTGGGGGGCTTGACCACGACCATTCGCTCCACTCCCTTACTGCCGGCCCCGACGGTCGATGGCATTTTAATACGGGCAATGCGGGTCCTCACAACGTAAAAGATAAAAGCGGCTGGAACCTGCGTTCGGGAAGTATCTATACGGGCGGAACGCCCTACAACAACAAAAATCAGGGAAATCAAAAAAGCGACGACGGGCGCGTGTGGGTAGGTGGCTTGGCCCTAAGAATCAATCCAGATGGTACTGAACTAAAAGTTATGGCGCATAATTTTCGCAACAGTTACGAAATCGCCATCGACAGTTACGGGAATTATTGGCAGAACGACAACGACGACCAAGTTGTTACGTGTCGTACAAGTTGGGTGATGGAGGGTTCGAATGCTGGCTATTTCAGTGCCGATGGTACGCGTACTTGGCAGGCAGACCGCCGTCCCGACCAAGACATGTTTACGGCGCATTGGCACCAAGAAGACCCTGGCGTACTGGTAGCTGGTGAAAACACAGGGGCGGGCTCTCCAACTGGCATGCTCGTATACGAAGGGGATGCTTTGGGCGAAAAATACCGGGGCGCTGTACTCAGTTGCGAAGCAGGCCGCAACGTGGTGTGGGCGTATTGGCCGCAGCCCCAAGGCGCAGGCTTTGACTTGAGCAAACGCATTGATTTCATCAGTTCATTTCCTAAAGTAGAAGCCCATTATGTATGGAACGACACGGGCGTGGATAAGCGTAAGTGGTTCCGCCCCAGCGATGCCGCTACGGGCCCCGACGGTGCCATCTACGTGGCCGACTGGTACGACCCCATTGTGGGAGGACACGCCATGCACGATAAAAAAGGCTACGGGCGTATCTACCGCATTACCCCCAAAGGCAAGAAATTGAATACGCCTAAATTCGACCTTTCATCAATTGATGGGCAGATTGAAGCGCTCAAAAATCCCGCCATCAACGTCCGTAACCTTGGATTTGTAGCGTTGAAATCGCAGGGAGAAAGGGTTATTCAGCACGTTAAAACGCTTTTAAAGGATCCAAATCCTTTCATTCAGGCAAGGGCCGTATGGTTATTGGCCCAGTTGGGTGACCAAGGAAAAGCGGAGACCGAAAAGGTGTTGAACGAAAGCAAAGACGAAAACCTAAGAATTACGGCGTTTAGGGCTTTAAACTCACCCAATTTCGATGTTCAAAAAAGTTTGGGAAATGGGCTTTTACGCGAAGTGGCCATATCGCTCCGCGATGTTCGTTACGAACAATCCAAAGAAAAACTCAAAGCATTATTTGCCGCTTTTGACGGCAGAGACCGCTATTTTTTGGAAGCATTGGGCATTGGGGCCGACGGAAAAGAAGAAGCATTTTACGAGGATATTCGCCCAAGTTGGTCCAAAGACCCTGTCGGCTGGACACCCAAACAGGCAGCATTGGCGTGGCGTCTACATCCAAAAGCCGCACTAAACGATTTACGAATGAGGGCTACCGCCAAAGCATTATCCGCCGCCGACCGTAAACAGGCCCTCACCGCCCTTGCTTTTATCAAAGACAAAGCTGCCGCATTAACGATGTTGGAATTGTCTAAAAGCCCGTTGAAAGATGTATCAGAACAGGCGTTTTATTGGGTAAACTTCCGAAAAACCAACGATTGGCAAGACCTCATCAACTGGCAGCAAGCTACGGCGGCTGTTCTTTCGCCCGTTCAAAAGAAAATGCTTGAATGGCAAAAAATAATGATGGATACCTCGGTGGCCAAACCACAACGCGAAATGGCCGCCAAGAACCTCGCCTCCGACCTGTACGGTGGTCAGCTTTTGTTGGCAGCGGCAGGAGAGTCCAAAATCCCCAAAGAATTTAAGTCCGTGATTGCAGAAGCTATTTTTAATAACCCCGACCGAAGCATCCGAATGATGGCGGGCGACTATTTCCCGCGCCCAAGTGGTAAAGGATTGTCGGTCAATTTGGCAGCCAGTCTCCCTGCCGATGCCACCAAAGGCAAACAATTGTTTCAAACCAACTGCGCTACCTGTCACCGTTTTGAGACCAACGGCA
>JAIXPV010000443.1 GCA_027486105.1 Runella sp.
ATACTTCCCATTACAAAAAAAGCTGAACAGATTGTTCAGCTTTTTTTGTAATGGGAAGTATTGGTTAATTTATATACCAATAAGGTATTTTTTTAACATATTTGTGATTTTTAAAAATGGGATAGTTTACGTTTTTATCCCGCCAATATTCCCTAAAATACTAAAGGACATCGTATGGCCTTTTTCGTAAACAAGAAGACAGCCCATTCGTTTGAGTGGGCTTTTTAGCGCCTTATAAAGGGGTTTTTGACTCATGAAGTGGCTAAAAATGGGGCTTCTTGGCACGGTTTTAGCTAACCCCCTCCATCTATGAAAAATACCTGCTTTATGTATTTAAATTGAGAAAAAAGCCAAGAATAATCGCCCTCTTACTATGTTAGTATCTTTGTTAAATTGCTGAAAAATAGAGGGTTAAGTATTTTTGGTAAAAGTAAATAATTATAAATACGAGTTTGGCATAATTTTAGATACTTTTTAAGTGGGGCAAAACCCTCATTTAGAGGTTAAGGCCTATGAAAATATGTTATGGCGGAAGTTTCATGGTGATTGTTAGTTGAATTTACCAATAAAGTATATCTAAATAATAAACGATAAATTGCAGATGAAAGCACTTTTTACAACAGCCCGAAATCTGGAGATTACAAATACTTTTGTCAAAAAGACATTTTGGTCTTTTTTGACAAAAGCATTTTACTGTCTACCTTGGGTTAATTCTGGAAGTAGGCCTGTGAACAACAGTGCTATTTGTAATAAAGCCTTCAAATCAAAATTAGCTCCGCAGGGGCAAATTACACATTTAGTTAATTCTGTGGCTATTGATAGTCATTATCATTTACCGGGAGCATCTCCCCCATTTTATGAAAACAACTCATCATCTCTCTATAAGCTTACCCGGAATATTACATCTATTAAAACATTTACTTCACAGATTATGAGTAAGTTATCCATTTTTCCTCCTCTGAATAAACATCGTGTTCTGAGGGCGCGTTTCGATCAAAATTCGAAGCGATGGGTATCTACTTCCCCTCCTTTTGAGGAGAGGGCAGTATCTAATACAGGTATACATAAAAGTATCTCGGTTTCTCCAAAGACAATAATTGAATCATTGGCGTCTAAGATGGGGATATTGGTGGTTTTAATGTTGACTGTATTTAGTGCGTTAGGTCAGCAAGCGCCTAAGGTTGTAGATATTAAGTTATCTAAAACAATCAGTAACGCACAACCTACCCTCAACCAATCTATCACTTATACTGTATATGCAAAGAATGAAGGACCTGATACCGCCAAAACGGTTGTTGTAAAAGATATCTTTCCTACGGCAGGTGCCAATCTGATTTCGAGTACCCCAAGTGTTGGGTCGTTTAATGCTGGATTGTGGACCATTCCAGTCATAAGCCCAGGAGATTCTGTAAAACTGGAAATGACGGCCACTGTGACTGGGCGCGGTGTTTATTTTAACATTGCTGAAGTAGTATCAATGGAAGCGGGTCAGGAGGATTCCGACTCTGACCCGAATAATGGTGTTTTAGGGGAAGACGATTATGCTACTTCCTGTTTTTCGGTTCCTATTTTATGGTATCCTGGAGATGAATATGTGGTTTCTCTTGACGTGCCAGGCTATACGAATGTTGTATGGACAAAAAATGGAGCACCAATTACAGGAGCTCCTTCCGACAGTGCAAGTGTAAGTGGAGATACCTTAATTATAAAAGGTACTGGACGATTTGGCTTTAGCGCTCAAGTAAATATATGTCCAGCGACAGGCTGTTGCGAAATTATCGTAATTCCTGGTCCGCTGGGAAGTATTGGTGATTTTGTGTGGAAGGATGTGAATGATAATGGCCAGCAGGATGTCGGAGAACCAGGTGTAAACAATGTGTTGGTACGTCTTTTCCAAAAAAATGACCTCGGTAATTTTGTAAAAATAGATTCTACTTACACCGCTGGGGTAGGGAAATACACGTTTACAGGCTTACTCCCTGGAGAATATCAAGTGCAGTTTGTGAGCAGTTCATTCCTAGCTGGATGTGTTTTGACTCCAAAGCAGAATCAAGGTGCAGATTCACTGGATAGTGATGCCGACCCTTTAACGGGTTTCAGTCAGATAGTGACTATTAACCCTGAAATGGGAGGTGTGTTAAAGGATAATTCTACTATAGATGCAGGCCTGTACAGCCCATTGGGTAGTATCGGAAACTTTGTCTGGAAAGATACCGATAATGATGGTGTTCAGGATGCTGGTGAAGCAGGGGTAAATAACGTATTAGTACGTTTATACAAAAATGTCAGCAATGTATTTGTACAAGTTGACTCAATGTATACCACAGCCAACCCTGTCGGAAGTGCCCTTGGTTGGTATACTTTTGAAGGACTCTCAGCAGGAGCTTATCAGGTTCAAATTGTAGCAACCTCTCTTCCTCTTGGTTGTGTATTAAGCGATTCAACGAATAAAGGTGGAGATGATAACTTAGACAGTGACTTTAATTCGTCAAATGGTTTTAGTCAGGTGGTAAATCTTGATCCTACTCAAGGTGGACTCCTCCAAAATAACTTGACCATTGATGGAGCGTTGTATAGCCCGCTGGGTAGCATCGGTGACTTCGTGTGGAAAGACGTGAATGACAACGGTCAGCAGGATGTAGCAGAGCCTGGGGTGAAGAATGTACGTGTTATTTTGTGGACTAGCAATGGTACTACTCCAACCACGGCCATTGATACGACCTTTACTGATATCAATGGTTATTATTCCTTCACAAATTTGGCGGGCGGAACCTATCAGGTACAATTTGATACTCAGAGTTTGCCCGATACGTGTAAGTTGAGTTTAAATCAAAATGTAGGTTCAGATTTGAGTGACAGCGACGCCAATCCTATCACAGGTGTTACTGCGGCAGTTGTCATTGACCCAACGAAAAGTGGTGTTAATAAAGACAATTTGACGATAGATGCTGGTTTGACGACTTTCGACCTGTCATTGACGAAGAGTTTGGCCTCGGGTCAGAGTGCCAATGTAGCTGCTGGGGACACGGTGACGTATACGTTGACGGTTAAGAACGAAGGGTCGATGACTGCGAGTGCGATTGCGCTGAGTGATTCGTTGCCAGTTGGCATGACATTGTTGG
>JAIXPV010000070.1 GCA_027486105.1 Runella sp.
AGTAACACCCCTTCGTGGTTTTCTCGGTGGTCTTCGCTCCAAAAAATCGGATGGATTTTCAAGTGGTTGCTATTGGGGGCACTGCTTTCTTTTCTGTACGTGACGATTCAGGAAAAAGGCCAAAGCTTACAGGATGTCCTTCAATTATTGCGGGAACGACTCACTGTCAATTATTTGACTGAGCTGGCGATGGTGGTTTTGTTAACCCCGCTCAATTGGGCCTGCGAAAGCAGAAAGTGGCAATTGCTGGCCCAAAAAATTGAGAATATCAGTTTTCTGGAATCCCTAAAAGGTGTTCTGTCGGGATTGGCGTTAGGGTTTATCATGCCCAACAACGTAGGTGATACCGCGGGCCGGGTGTTGTCGCTTCAAAGCCATCAGCGCCTGACTGGGGTAGGGGCGGCGTTGCTTTCCAACGGACTGCAATTTTATGTATCATTATTTTTCGGAACAATTGGCTGGGGATTCTTCATTGGTCAGCATTCCACCCTGCAAAACTGGCCGCCACTTACACTGCTAGGGGTATTAATAGCTACCTTGGTTTTTGGCTTTTGGTTGATTATCAGTAGAAAAAATGCTGAGCGTTATTTGGAGCGTTTCAAATGGTTTCAGTGGATTGAACCCTACGTAAACGTGATTGCCCAATACGATTTGGTTGAAATTCGTCGGGCTTTTCGTTGGGCAGTACTTCGTTATGGGGTATTTACCCTTCAGTGTGGTTTGTTACTTTCGATTTTTGACGTTTCGGTGCCCATTTTGACGGCGCTTGCCTGTATTTTTTTGGTATTTTTTGCCAAAACCCTCATACCAGCTCTCAACTTTTTGGGTGATTTGGGTATTCGCGAAGCTTCTTCATTGTACTTTTTTAGCTTTTATGACATCTCTCCCGCCCGGGTGGTAGCCGTGACGCTGACGTTGTGGTGCATTAATATCTTACTGCCAGTGTTGGTGGGTGCGTTTTGGACCCTTAAGATGAAGTGGTGGCGAGAGTGATTACTAAGTTGGGGCATGGAATGATCAGTTTTTTTATAATTTCGCTGTATGTTGTATGCCGCCTTTATTGTTTTTTTTCTGTACGCAGTGGCTTGTCTTTGGCTATGTGTGCAATGGAAACGTATTTCTCTACGACCTTTTGAAACAATTTCCGTCCCAAACGATTTTAAATTGTCGGTCATTATTCCAGTTCGCAACGAAGAACGGAGCATTGGCGTATTGTTGAATGACTTGCAGCAACAAACGTTGGATAAGCGACATTTTGAAGTAATCGTAGTAAATGATGCCTCCACCGACGCTACTGAGGCGATTGTTCGCGCGTTTGAAATAGGTCAAAACTTTGATTTAAAGCTTATTTCTTTAAATGAGATTGCGGTAAAGTCACCTAAAAAAAGGGCGATTACGGAGGCATTGAAAATGACGTCAGGCCAACTGATTGTGACGACAGACGGTGACTGCCGAGTGGGAGCGAAGTGGTTGGAGACGATTGTTCAGACTTATCTTCAAACCAACGCCAAGTTTATCAGTGGCCCCGTAACGTTTTTGGATGAAAAAAATACTTTTGATATTTTTCAGACCATAGAATTTGCCAGTTTGATTGGTACGGGGGCTTGTTTGCTAGAAGCGCGGCACCCCACGATGTGCAATGGCGCCAATCTTGCGTATCAACGGGCGGCCTTTGACGAAGTAGGTGGGTATGAAGGAGTAGACCAGATAGCTTCGGGAGATGATGAGTTTCTACTCCAAAAAATCCATCAGCGGTATGCGGGTAGTGCGTATTTTTTGAAAAATGAAGCGGCCATTGTTCGTACTCAATCGCAAGAAAATTGGCGGGCGTTTTATCGACAACGGGTTCGCTGGGCGGGCAAGTGGGCCGTAAATCGCAGGCCCGCCACGATGATTGTGGCCGTTTTTGTGTTTATTGTCAATGCCTTGACGATTTTGTTGGTGTCCAAAGCATTGGGAGAAGAAATGAGGGATTTTGGAGTGAATACAATTTTAATGCTTAAATTTCTTCCTGAATTTCTTTTTTTGGGTTTGATTATCAGTTTCTTGAAAAAACGTTCACTTGTTTTGTATATTCCTTTAGTGCAACTTTTTTATCCATTTTATGTGTTGTTTTTTGGGCTGGCGGCCCAACAGAGAGAGTATGAGTGGAAGGGGAGGAGATTGCGTTAAAAAGTACAGTCGACGGACAAAACTCACTATTTACAGCGAATGATTCCATTGTTTGTTCACAAATCACCCCGCCTGCTTAAGGCTTTTTACACACCTTTCGTGTGGAATATTTCGACGGACGAAAACATCATCTACCTTACCTTCGATGATGGTCCCATCCCCGACGTGACAGAGTGGGTTTTGGAACAATTGGATCACTTTGATGCCAAAGCAACCTTTTTTTGCATTGGTGATAACGTGTTGAAATATCCCGATATTTTTTCGAAATTAGTTGTCAATGGACACAGCGTTGGCAACCATACGCACAATCACCTCAACGGTTGGAAAACCGACGACGCAACGTACTGGCAGAATGTGGCCCAGTGTCAGCATATCTTGCCCGTAAAAACAAACCTGTTTCGTCCACCCTATGGTCGTATTAAGCTGAGTCAAGCCAAACCGCTCCTCAATGATTACCACATTGTGATGTGGGAAGTACTAACGGGTGACTTTGAGAAATACCTCTCTCCCGAGCATTGCCTCGAAAAAACGCTGAAACACACGCAGGCGGGTTCTATCGTGGTCATGCACGACAGCCTTAAAGCTTGGCGCAACATGAGTTATGTACTCCCCCGATTTCTTGAACATTTTTCTGCAT
>JAIXPV010000483.1 GCA_027486105.1 Runella sp.
ATAGCGATAGTTTCGCATCTGGATGATATCTCCAGGGGCCAAGTTGGCTAGGGTAGTGGGTGTACCCCACACGTAATCGGCATTGGCAGTGACACCGCTTGCTCCCATGATACTGTTGGAAGTGCGTGCTCCGGATTCCCGAAGCGTTGTTTCTACCATAGTCCAACATTCCCCATTCCCAATTTGTATTCCTACCCGAGTGGTTATCCAAGCAACGATTGTTTGATTTACTGGCATGACTGTGTCGTTAAGAGTTTTTTCATTTATTGTAATACTAAACAAAGTTACCAGTTCACTTTCAAGGATTTTATAGTGGAACTACCTGATTTTCAAAATGCGTATTCCTACGTATTGACCAGTAGTTAGGCATTTTTGACCCACGCTCTTTCTAGGGGCAATGCAAAAACACGGTTTGCACGCTAGTGGCGGTATCTCTGGAGTCTACCGCATTACCAACATACCATGTATCCAAACTTCGCCATCCTATGCTCCCTTTATTGACCGGAGAGGGGTCGTAGATTAACACGTTTCCTGCTTTAATGCCCGCAATGACCACAATATGACTAATGCCATTAACCCACAACGGCCCGTATCGAAACAACCAGTTTTCAATTGTGTCTTCGGTGGGCGACAAGGGCGGGACGGCCACCAGGCCTAGTCGCTTGGCCATCGAAATAATCTGCGGATTCTGAATCCCACTATCCAATGCGTAAATAGCACGGCTTCCAGTATCTTCACTTGGGTCAAGAATCCCCATTTCCGACATTTGGTACATTTCGCGCCGCCAATTAATCAGCATTTGAGCACTCGCATACCAGCACGACATTCCTTTGTCCTGCGGTATTAGTTTCATATTTGGAACAGTATAAGCCATGGTATTAATCGTAATTAATGAATGGTCTTCGATTTAATTATTACGCCGTACAGTTCAACAATAAGTTGGGGTTCTAAGCACTAAAGGCCCTCACCACGACCCTCCGAGCGTCAATTTCGCTTCATTTGAGGTGGCTGAAAACCTAAGGGCGGCATCCCCTCCTATCCTTGTTTCAAACGACCCCCATATTTTAGCCTCATCTCCTAGCCCCGATACAGTTGCTCTCAGTCCAGTAGCTTCGCCTATGTACAGCTGTACGCCCACCTCCGTTCGAGAAAGTAAATCCAAGGTAGCTTTACTGAGTTTTGGCAGCACTGGGCCATGCGTTGCTAAACCCTCCAAAATACTTTCTTCGTCTAAAGAATCCGTAAGGCCTATGTATAGACCCAGAAATGAATTCCGTCCAAGATGCAGCGTTGGGAAATAACTCGGTATCAAATCCCAATTCAAGTGGCCTTCCATTCCTTTGAAATAGTAAACTCCCAACCCTGCTACAATACCATGTGTATCAATATGTATATCACAATTCTGCTCGTCAATCTCAATGTGTATCGACCTTGCTTTTCCTATCTGACGAAAACCTACCCCGTGCGTAGCAAGCTGCATAAACCACCCTAAAACCGTACTGGTACTGTCTAAATTAAACTCTTGACTTCCCAATATGGCATTTGTAAGCCCAGCGGGATTTTTGCACTGGAACTTAAAACCGATATGCGTACCAATTTTATATTCAGAATTGGGCTTCACTTTAATATCAAACCGGTCGAGGTCAATATTAATCGGGTTTGTGCGCATCATCGTTTTTATTTCGCTCACAATCTGCGCTCTTTCTTCTTCGTCCATGGGCTTTTAAAATTGGTTTCCTGCCTTTATTCAGCTTCTTTCACCCATTCAAACTCGCCATTTTCGCTCAACTTCAGCGTTATGGAGCTTCCTTTGCCAAGTTCTCCCGCCACAATCATCCGCGACAGCGGTCGACGAATGCGGTTGCGAATCACCCCCCGAATTGGCCTTGCCCCGTATTTGGGCGTAAAGCCCTCCAATGCCAACGCCTTGCGCGCTTCGTCTTCCATCTTCAGGGTTATCCCCTGTTTTTCCAGCAATGCCACCAACGGCTTGAGCTGAATATTAAATATGTTGATCACGGCATTCTCCGTAATCGGACTAAACGGAATAATTTCCGTCAATCGACCCAAAAACTCGGGGCGGAAGTGCTTGGTCATCAAATCCAACACGTCGTTGGAGGCAGGGATTTTTCCTTTCACAAATTGCTCCACAATCCAATCCGCACCAATGTTGGAGGTAAACAAAATGATGGCATTGCTAAAATCGCCCTCCCGCCCCAGACGGTCGTGCAGCGTACCTTCATCTAGAATCTGTAAAAACAGGTCAAAAACCGACGGGTGCGCTTTCTCGATTTCGTCAAACAACACAATCGCAAAAGGCTGTTGTTTGATTTTGGTCACCAACAATCCCCCCTCTTCATAGCCCACGTAGCCCGGAGGCGCACCGTACAGCACCGCCGCCGAATGTTCTTCCTTAAACTCCGACATGTCGAAGCGAATCAGGGCTTTTTCGTCGTTAAACAAAAAATCGGCCATCGTTTTGGCCAACTCCGTTTTTCCCGTCCCCGTAGGACCCGAAAAGAAAAATGAACCAATCGGCTGCCCCGGACGGCTTAGTCCCGAGCGGTTTTCAAGAATAGCATCCGAAATCACTTTGATGGCGTGGTCCTGTCCCACCACCCGTTTTTTGAGGTGCTCGTCCAATTGCAACAGTTTTTCCCGCTCTTTGGACTGAATCTTGCCCAGCGGAATCCCCGTTTTGTGGGCCACTACGG
>JAIXPV010000552.1 GCA_027486105.1 Runella sp.
ATGGGACAATTTCTACAACTTTTGCTTCTTTCATGCGGGGATGATTTGGATTGATAAGGTAGTTAAAGGACATTGGTACATTAACAGAAGGTAATGCGATCGTTAAATGCGTTTGTTGGGCAAACCAATTCTCCGTAAATTGTTGAGTAGCCGCTGAGATATGAATATCATTCCAGTTTTCAGGCAATAGTTCAGCATTCACTTGCAAAATAGAGTCGGACGGGATTTCGATGGTTGCCAAAACGTGCTTAGGTAAATCATCAAGGTAGATTTCTTCAATATGCACCAACGTTTCTAAAAGAGCTAATTCTGGAGAAGCAGAAGTGTAAACAACGGCATTGCCAATGGTGTTCCAACGCCCCCCAAAGAGTTCTGCCCCATATCCCGATAAAATGTTTTCGATGGAAGAAAACTTCGCTTTCTGAAGACGAAATACTTGAATCATTGTTAGATATACACGCTGTGTTCAATGCGTCCTAAGGCAGTTTCAACGATTTTCATACCGGTTATTGTATTGAGTAGGGCGAGTGGGGCTTCACCATACATAGTGCGCAGGGGTCGTCGCATCCAACGCTTAAACTTTTCCCGTTCTTCAAACACTTCTTCTCCGTATTGAAGTAATTTCTTTAACTGCAAAAGTCGGTCAGAGGCACTTACATCAAGGCGTGCTTCGTCTTTATATCGGTGATAGGTACGTTCCGAAAGGTTAAGGATTCGGGCCATTTCGCGGTCGGTCAGGCCATAAACTTCTGCCAACGCATCTGCGTCGTCTTTGGTGAGACCTTCGCGGGTTTTTTTGATGAGCAAAAAAGGATCATCGAAGGTCAGCAGCATGAAGGTTGATTTTCTTGATGGCGCTATCATGATAGTGTGCTATTTGACACAAATATAAGTGACATTTGGCGTATAATCAAGTTTGCTACCAAAAAGTCACCTATGAATTCGCTCATAAGTGACTCATTTGCTAGGTAGAACGCTGGTTAAACCTTTTCAATGACGATCGCAGATGCCCCACCACCGCCGTTACAAATAGCGGCAAGACCGTATTTGCCACCTTTTTGGTTCAATACATTTTGGAGGGTGACTACAATACGCGCCCCCGAGCACCCTAATGGATGGCCTAGCGATACGGCGCCACCAAAGACGTTGGTTTTTTCATGCGCAATGTCCATTTCTTTTATAAATGCCATAGTGACTATGGCAAACGCCTCATTTACTTCAAAATAATCAATATCATTGATGCTTAACCCCGCTCTTTTGAGGGCTTTGGGGGCGGCTACAGTAGGTGCTGTGGTAAACCATTCTGGCTCATGCTCGGCATCGGCAAAGGAAACAATGCGGGCCAAAGGCTTAATGCCCAATTCGTTTACTTTTCGTTCGCTCATTAAGACCAGTGCCGCGGCACCGTCGTTGATGGTGGAGGCATTGGCTGCTGTTACGGTGCCGTCTTTGTTGAAGGCGGGCCGTAGCGTAGGGATTTTATCGAATTTAACGTTTTTGTATTCTTCATCTTGTGCCACTACAATGGCATCGCCTTTGCGTTGAGGCACTTCAACCGAAATCACTTCTTTATCAAAGTAGCCAGCTCTCCATGCTTCGGCGCTGCGTTGATAAGATGCGATGGCAAAGGCATCCTGCTGCTCACGGGTGAAACCGTATTTGACAGCGGTTGCGTCGGCGCATACGCCCATGGCCATCCCGCCGTAAGCATCGATCAACCCATCTTTGGCGAGTCCGTCGATAAAAGTGCCATTACCGTAGCCATAGCCGCCAAAACGGGCCTTATCCAGATAAAAAGGAGCGTTTGACATGCTTTCCATACCACCTGCTACCACCACGTCGGCTTGACCCAGCACAATATCTTGTGCACCCATCATCACGGATTTCATGCCAGAAGCACATACTTTGTTGACAGTTGTGCAGGTAGCATATTTGCTAAGGCCTCCCAAAATAGCTGCCTGACGCGCGGGAGCTTGCCCAAGATTGGCGGATACCACGTTGCCCATGTACACGGCTTCTACGAGTTGCGGGTCGAGCAAGAGAGATGACAGTGCGCCGCGAATGGCCGCCGCGCCTAAATTCGTAGCTGAAAGACTAGATAATGTGCCACCGAAGCTACCAATGGGTGTTCTTACGGCCGAAACGATATAGACGGATTGCATTAGCGTTGATGAGTTGAAGTGATTTTGGAATGCGTATTCATGCTTGATTTTTTGATAAGCAAGAACCAAAGGTAAAAGTTTTTCGGTTTAGTCAATATGTCTAAAACGTACTATTGGTTGGGGGCCGTAATGGTGTTTGTAGCGGCTTTTTGCTTTGCCCTCAAAGGAATATTTATCAAATTGGCGTATCGTTATGAGATAGATACTATTTCACTTTTGACACTTCGGATGGGGCTTTCGTTTCCTATTTATGCGTTTTTCGCCTTTCGTCTTACCGCAAAGGAAACCAATGTTCGATTTAACATAAAAGATTGGTTGTGGGTGGCAGGTTTGGGAATTACGGGGTATTATTTTTCAAGTTATTTTAATTTTTTGGCATTTAATTACATCAGCGCGGGATTGGAACGAATCCTGTTGTTTACGTATCCTACGTTTGTATTGGTTATTAACGCCATTTTTAGAAAAAAACGTGTAACCAAATTGCAAATAGCGGCCCTGGGCTTAACCTATTTTGGGATTTTGTTGGCATTCCTGCAAAACATTGAGCCAGGACAACAGAAAAACCTCTTTTTAGGCGCTTTTTGGGTTACGTTGAGCGGGCTGGTATACGCCTTTTATTTGGTGGGTGGCGATAAAATTATTCCAAAAGTAGGCTCGCAGAAATTTACGAGCTACGCCATGATTGCCGCCACCATTCCTACCATTATACATTGTTATGCAGTCAATGGACTTGATATTTGGCACTATCCGCCGCAGGTCTATTGGATTGGAATCACGATGGCCATCGTGGTGACGGTACTGCCTACGTTTGCGTTGGCGGAAGGAATAAAGCGGGTAGGGGCAGGAAATGCGTCTATCATTGCGAGTATTGGCCCGATTTTTACGATTTTTCTGGCTACGACCATTTTAGGCGAGCTAATTACGCCACTTCAGATTTTCGGAACATTGCTGGTGCTTGTGGGGGTATTCATGATAAGTTGGAAAGGCAAAAAGTGAACTAGGAAAATGCGGATAATCTCCTAATTTTGAACCGTGTTCACCTTTATGTACGCTCCAATTTTAGGGTTGTGTTTTTTCTTACTTCTATGTTTTTTCGCCGAATTTATCAATTTCATGAACGAATCAAGTCAAATTGGCTGTGGTTAGTGTTGACTTCTTACCTGATTACCGCTTTTTTGACGCTTGGACTCCATGCGTGGAGACCAGGGCAGGCGGGAGTGCTTTTAGATGGTTTTCTGACGGCTCTGGCAGGTATTTTGACCACCATTGTAGTGACTACTTTCTCGTTTGTATTTGTGGCGCTGCAATTGGCTTCGGTTCAATTTTCACCGCGTATCATACGGTCTTTTTTTGAATATGATCAATTTAGCCGCTTTTTTCTGTGGTCATTTCTGGCGTGTGTAGCTTATCTGATGGGCTTGCAATATTTCGGATGGTCAGATGCGGCCCTGATTTATCCTAAATTTGGGATTGTGGGTAGTTTTTACCTGATTATACTGGTGTTTCCGTTGTTTATACACCATATTATTGGTAACATCAACGCGTCCAGTATTACGCACAACATTGCCCTTCGAACTGTTCGGGAAATCGACCAATTGTACGACGCCCGGCCGCCCCTGCCTGAAACTAAAACAGTGATTCGGATTAGGTCAACCTTTAGCGGTTACTTGGATTCTCTACGGTATCAAAAGTTAGCACAAATCTTTCCCGATGACCCTAACGTCAGAATGGACGTGCGCCCGCACATTGGTAGTTTCGTGGTTCAGGGAGGGGTTTTAGCCGAAATAAAGTGCCCTTCTGAGAAAAAAGCCCTTTTTATTTCCTTAGAAAAAGAAATACTAGCCTGTTTTGTAGTGGATAAATTCCGCAGTTATAAACAGGATATTCCCTTCGGCATCCGGCAATTGGTCGACATAGCCATTAAAGCCATCTCGCCAGCCGTCAATGACCCCACTACTGCCCTAAACTGCCTGGATTATTTAGGAACAATCATCGAAAAAGCGGCGTTGAGCGAAACAGTCTCGAAAGAGGCAAAACTGTTGGCCGAAAAGAATATTTTTATTCGGGAATTTAGTTTCGAACAACTCGTGGATTTGGCCTTCGATCAAATTTATTTTTGGGGAAGAGAGGATTACATCGTTGTGAGGCATATTATCAAGACCATCACCAATTTGGTGCCCTTTATGCCTACCTCTGATAAGCTTTTGGTAATAGCCCATCAAGTGGATGATTTAGAATTGCAATATCTGCATACCACAACTTCAGATTTGTCAACAAAGTATGCGGGTTCATTTGCGAGGTGCGAACACCGCAATAGCCTTCGGGATCATTTGACGGAATTTTATGAAGCTGTAATTAAACGAGCCGAAGTACTGGATGCTAAAGAAGAGAAAAGCCAAAAGAAAGTGGCGGTATATAAGCGCTACCTGAAAGACTTAGATTCGAGTCGGGAAGAAGCGCGGTTTTGAAAATAAAATGCTGAAGGTATGAACAACGCCTTCAGCATTTTATATGATTCTGCTCCTATTGACTCCAGCTAGTCGGTTCGCGATCCCAGCGATGGCCTTTGAGGTTTTGGAGCAATTCCGCCTCTAATCCTTTACCGTCAGAAGAGGCCATATTGGCTTCTACGTTACGGAGTTTGCGCATTCCTGGAATAGTAGTTGCCACGTCGGGATTACTTAAAATAAACCTCAGCGCCATTTCGGGCATGGTCATGCCCGACGGAATCAGTGGCCGTAGCGCATCGGCGTGGTCAACGCTGGAATTGAGGTTTTCGGGTACAAAATACGTAGCCCGCCAATCGTTCGACGGAAACGTGGTTTCTTTGG
>JAIXPV010000027.1 GCA_027486105.1 Runella sp.
CGTGGCATAATTTTTAAACGTTTTTTGACGGTTGGTGGCCTCTGCTGAAGCACTTTTTAGACCAACAATCGGGTGAAACAATGAACCTGTGCTTGCGCACTTTTTTGTTAAAAGTTAGTCGTTAATTGTAAAAAAAAGTACGATTAACGTTCAAACAGTTAACTCAAATCTTGAGCATCAATTTAACGCGGTCAAGGTTTGTGTCATCAACCAGCGTAAAGCCAACCAAGTTGCGCTTACGTTTTGTTGATTTTTTAGTCAAAATGTGACTGTGGAAAGCGTGCTTACGCTTGATTTTCCCGGTGCCGGTAAGCTTAAAACGCTTCTTAGCACTTGAGTGTGTTTTTACTTTAGGCATGATACTGAATCGTTTAAGATACTAAAAAAGTAAAGTTTTGGGGCGCAAAGGTAGTGATTTGAGAGTATAAATACAACGAAGTATTTGATTTTAAGTGTCAACCTGGCAGATTGATAGCCTTTAAATCCCCAAGGCCAGCGTAGTATCGTCTTTTTTGAAGATGTAAGACTTTTTCTGACCCTGATAATTGAGGTTTACGAGGTTGATTTGGTCATCAAAAAGGTCGTGCATGATGGTATTCTGAAGCGAAAACCCCGTGACTGCTTCCTGATGGGGGATTTCAATGTATATCCACGTGGCATCAGCTTCCTGTTCTTTGCCAACGTAAGTATACGCCTTTTTCTGTTTCTGTGAACTAACCAACGCAAAATGCTTACGGATGTATTTTTCTACCAATGGGTCATTTTTGTCGTTGTTGACCACCACAATCTTTTGCCCGTTGTTGTCTTTCGACAGGGCCTTTTCTAAGTCATCCGTAAAGACGCGAATGCTTATCTCAAAGGCTTTTTCCTTGGCATTATAGTCCATCCGGGTGATGCTGGTATGGAAATCGTGAAGACGAAAAGAAAGTAAAAGAAAAAGGGCTGAAAATGATACAGATTTAATCACGCAAAGGCGCCAAGTAGCAAAGTTAAGGTTCATTATAACTTCTAATGCTTTGCTCTTTTGCATCTTTGCGTGATTTTTTAAATGGTGAGATTTTTTCACTTTACTATCTAAACAATTTGAATATATCATTGCCAAAAGCAAATACCATCAATCCTAGCAAAATGACCATTCCTACTTTTTGGGCACCTTCCAAGAAGCTGTCTGACGGTTTGTGGCCCGTTACCATTTCATAAATTAATAATACAGAGTGACCGCCATCCAAGGCTGGAATCGGCAGGATGTTCATGAAGGCCAAAACCATCGACAAAAGTCCAGTCAAGAACCAAAAACGGCTCCAGTCCCAAACACCGCCAAACATTTGCGCAATACCGATGGGGCCACTGAGGGCCTTTGAAGGAGAAACTTCACCGCGAAATATCTTTCCGAAGCCTCGGATGTTGTCCGTTACTACACTAAAGGCCTTGCCTGTTCCTACCACCACCGATTCACCAAAAGAGTAATCAATGTGGGTGATGTTCAAATTTTGTTCGGGATAAAAACCAATCGTGCCTTCTGGAGAAACTTTGACCGATAAGGGCAGGGTTTGGCCTCCACGGAGCACCGAAAGTGTAACCGTTTGGCCTTTTGACTTATCTAAAGCTTCTTGAATTTCGTGATAAAAGTTAATCGGTGTTTCGTTGAGTTTAACGATTTTATCGCCAGGCTTCAAACCGCCTTTTTCGGCAGGCATCCCAGGAACGAGTTCGCGCACCGTAAAGGGAAAGATGGGGTCGATAAACTCCTTGGCATTTTTCTTGTCGCTGACTTTTTCAATAAAATCATTGGGTACATAGACGTCGACTCGCTCGCCGCCGCGTTCAACGGTGTAATAACTATTTGACTCCAGAAATACTTTGCGAACTTCCGAAAAGTCATCAAATGGTTTTCCATTGATAGCCACAATTTTGTCGCCCGTACGGAGACCAATTTCCTGGCCTAATTTGTGCGCCACGATTCCGTATTTTACGTCTTTGGTCGCAATATAATCATGGCCTTCGTAGTAAGTGATGGCTACAAAAATAATGATACCCGTGACGACGTTGACAAGAATGCCACCGAGCATTACGATGAGGCGTTGCCAAGCGGGTTTGGCACGAAACTCCCAAGGCTCGGGTTCGGCCGATAGATTTTTGGTATCCAACGATTCATCGACCATTCCTGAAATTTTCACAAATCCGCCCAAAGGTATTGCTCCTACGCCGTATTCAGTTTCACCGCGTTTAATAGACCATATTTTAGGGGGAAATCCAATGAAATATTTTTCAACCCGCATTCCAAATATCTTGGCAGTAATAAGGTGCCCCCATTCGTGTAATCCAACTAAAATTGACAGTCCTAAAATCAACTGCCCGACCATTACTAAAATTTCCATTCTGTGCTTTTATGAGTTTGTTTAATTTTTTTTATTGGGCAACGTCGTTTTTTATCCTATGTCTTCAAAAACGGTCCTCAAATCAATCGTTAATCCTTCTAACACTTCGCCCCCGTCGATAATTCCAAACGGTTATTTATCAGGATTGGTATTTCGAGGAGTAAAAATCATGTGGGCTTGCTCATTGGAATCTATTAACCAACCCAAACGACAGCCGTTGGCAACCCACTCCCGCATCTTATTTTCGTGTTCGTTCCAGGTATCTGATTCCGAAATAACTTCCACGACAAAGTCGGGGCAAATCGGGGCAAATTTCTTGCGTAACTCACGCGGTACCTGCTCCCAGCGCTCGCGACGAATCCACGCTACATCGGGTGACCTAACCGAACTGTCGGGTAAGGTAAAGCCAGTAGAAGAGGGGAATACAATACCGTTGTTTTTCTTTCTATTCCAAAGCTTTATTTCAACAAAGATTTCTCCATCGTTATGGCCGCCGATACTTCCAGTTGGTGAAATAAAAATAATATGACCGTATTTGTCTCGCTCAAAGTTCATTCCATTTCGGCGATTGGCTTCGCAAAATGCGAAAAACTCATCGTCGTTCATTCTATCCATGGTGGGTATGTTTAAGGCTTGAGGCATTATTTTATTGAATCCATTTAAGATCAAAGACAAAATTAGGCAGAACCTCTTCACCATGGAGGACAAACTCAAACGTCTCTACCGTTTCAATATCTTGATTTGGACGGTAAATGTACGTTTTCTCTTCTAAACGGTCGATGAGCCATCCCAAACGGCATCCGTTGGTAATGTATTCATTCATTTTCTCCTGTAAATATTTCAGAGAATCCGTTTTGGAGCGGACTTCCACCATAAAATCGGGGCAAAGTGGAGCAAACTTTTCTTTTTGCTCCGTCGTGAGCTTTTCCCATCGTTCTTTTTGTATCCATGCCGCATCTGGTGAACGAACAGCGTCATTTGGCATCAGAAATCCAGTTGATGAATCAAAGCAATAACCAAGATTTGATTGTTTGTTCCAAAAATAAAGTTCACCCAGAATGGTAGAAGTAGTATTTCCGGTGGAAGAGCCTGTTGGTGACATAAAGATTATGTTGCGCTCACTATCGCGTTCAAAGTCAAGGGTATCGTTCAACTGACAAAAAGTAAAAAACTCCTCGTCAGTCATTAAATTCCCCATTTTTATCAGCACTGGTGTTTGCATTGTCTCCTAAATATGAATGTTGACCCAATTTTCGGCTACTTTTCGGGTTTCGGCGTCGGTTTCGATGTAATCATCGAGCGTTGGCTGTTGTATAAACGTCACGCGTTGCATACAAGTTTCGATAAGGTCCGACATTTCTAGGAATCCAATCTCGTCGCGAAGAAAAGCTGCTACGGCTACTTCATTGGCGGCATTGACGATGCAGGCCATGTTTCCGCCCCGCTCGATGGCATCAAAAGCGAATTGCAAATTACGAAAAGTTTTCAAATCGGGTTGCTCAAACGTCAGCGCGGGATAATTGGCGAAGTTGAACCGAGGAAAATCAGCGGGCAGGCGGTGCGGATACGTGAGCGCAAATTGAATCGGCAAGCGCATATCGGGCAGTCCCATTTGAGCCTTGATGCTGCCGTCCTCAAACTGCACCATTGAATGAATGATGCTTTGCGGATGCACGACTACCTCAATTTGTGAAACATCTAATCCAAACAGCCATTTGGCTTCAATCACCTCCAACCCTTTGTTCATCAGCGAGGCAGAGTCGATGGTGATTTTGGCTCCCATGCTCCAATTGGGATGCTTTAGCGCTTGTGCTTTGGTTACGTGCAGTAGCTCATCGCGCGTTTTCCCCCGAAAGGGCCCTCCAGAAGCAGTCAGAAAAATCTTTTCGATGGGGTTATGAAATTCACCCACAAGGCACTGGAAAATCGCTGAATGTTCGGAGTCCACGGGATAAATACTGACGCCTTTCTTTTGGGCAAGGGCTGTCACCAACTCGCCCGCTACAACGAGGGTTTCTTTGTTGGCTAAGGCAATTTGTTTGCCTGCTTCAATCGCCTTGACGGTCGGAATCAGTCCCGAATACCCCACCATTGAGGTCAAAACGGTATCAATGGTGTCCATTTGAACCACATCAGCGATGGCTTTCGAACCCGCGTAGACTTTGATACCGAGTGGGTCGAGGGCATCAAAAACCTTGTCGTATAAGTCTTCGTTGGCAATAACCACCACGTTGGGACGAAACTGTCCTGCTTGCTGAATCAGCAATTCAGCGTTGTTTTGGGCGGTGAGAATCTCAACGCAGAAGGCGTCTGGATTGGCGGCTATGACGTCGAGGGCTTGGGTTCCGATGGAACCCGTTGAGCCGAGAATGGCTAAATGTTTTTGAGGGAACTTCATGCAGTAAGCAGATAATCGTGAGCAAAATTACACATTCTTCTCGCTTTTAGATATTTGTGAGCCTGTTAATCGTTGATCGTTATCTATTGTCTATATTTATGAATTGATTATCAGGTAGTTAATTGGGTTGGTTGCCGTATTTGCCGCCCAATACAAATAATTATATTTTCTTTTTTTCACAGCAATAAAATCATCTTGTAATGAAAAGAACAATGTAGTCTAATAGTAAATGACCTGTTTTCACTCCCTTTTGAACGCTATGAAGTCGATAACTTCCAATTCTTAGTGACAAGCAAAAACGTTTTTCGACCGTTTCGAGGCAGGGAAGTACGGGAGTGTGTCGATAATTTTTTAATGAAAACTTATACCAAAAATACCATGAAAACGCTCAACTCATTGCTTGCCTCCGTTTTCTTACTGTGGGGCATCATCGCGGCCGTGGCCCCCAAACCTACCCTTTACATTATTGGTGATTCGACCGTTAAGAATGGTTCTGGCAAAGGGCAAGATAACATGTGGGGATGGGGAAGTTTTCTCCATGAATATTTTGACACGACCCAAATACACCTTGAAAACCACGCCATCGGTGGGCGTAGTAGTCGTACTTTTATCACCGAAGGGCGCTGGGATAAAATTCTGACCCACTTAAAACCAGGCGATTTTGTAATCATGCAGTTTGGCCACAATGACAACAGCGCTATCAACGACTCTACCCGCGCCCGTGGAACCCTCAAGGGAGTGGGAGAAGAAACCGAAGAAATTGATAATCTTTTGACCAAAAAGCACGAGATTGTTCATAGCTACGGCTGGTATATGCGTAAGTATGTGAACGAAACCAAAGCCAAAGGAGCGATTCCGATTATCTGCTCGCCCGTACCCCGCAACAGTTGGAGAGAAGGCAAAATCGCCACTTCAGAAGCGGGGCATCGTCAATGGGCCGAAGCCGTTGCCGTTGCCAATGGGGCGTTTTACATTGATTTGTTTGGGCTGATTGTGCCCCAATACGAAGCCGTGGGAGAGGAGAAAGTCAAGACTGAATTCTTTACTCCCAAAGACAACACCCACACCAATGAAGCAGGGGCAAAACTAAACACTGCCTCGGTGGTGAAGGGGTTGAAATCTCTAAAAAAATGTTCTCTGAAGCGGTATTTGAAAAAATAATGCTACCGTTTTTAACTGATTATTTAATCTCAATCTGCATGAAAAAAAGCTTTTTTTCGCTTGCCTTATGTTTTCTACCGCTGTGCAACGTCTTTGCTCAAGCTCCTATTCATTATAAGCAACCTGCCCGTAACTGGAATGAGGCGTTACCCGTAGGAAACGGTCGATTGGGTGTTATGACGTTTGGCCGGGTCAATGAAGAACTGCTGCAACTAAACGAAGAGACGCTCTGGTCGGGTGGCCCTGTGGAGAAAAACCCCAATCCTGATGCCATCAAATATTTACCAGCGGTGAGGGAAGCACTGAATCGGGAAGACTACCAAACGGCTTCCAAAGAATTGCAAAAGATTCAGGGGCTTTATACCGAAGCCTATCAGCCTTTGGGTGATTTGCTCATAAAACAGCCTTTTGATGCGCAACCAAGCGCTTATTTTCGCGATTTAGACCTACAAAATGCTACGGCGCACACACAGTTTACGATTGAGGGCGTTACTTACAGCCGTGAGTTATTTGTATCCGCACCCGACCAAGTCATCGTGCTTCGTTTGACGGCTTCGCAAAAAGGAAAATTAAATTTTTCGGCGTCTACCAAAAGCCCGCATCCGTTGCTTAAACAAATAACGGGGAAAAATGAACTTAGTATGCGCGGTAAAGCACCCGCCCATGCTGACCCTAATTATGTGAATTATAATGCCAAACCTGTGTATTATGAAGACCTGTCGGGATGCAAAGGGATGCGGTTTGATTGGCGCGTGAAGGTCCAAACCACCGACGGGAAAGTAACTGCCGACACATCTGGACTCAGCATCAGCAACGCCACCGAAGCTATTTTGCTCATTACTGCCGCAACCAGTTTCAATGGCTTCGACAAATGCCCTGACAGCCAGGGAAGGGATGAGAAAGCGTTGGTGGAATCGTATCTAAAAAAAGCGTCAGCCAAATCAATTGACTTGATTCGGAAGGCACACATTGCCGATTATCAGAAGTATTTTAATCGGGTAAAACTAACCCTCGGTCAATCGGGCGAAGCGGCATTTTTGCCGATGGATTCGCGGTTGGTTCGCTACGCACAAATGGGTAATGACCCGCAATTGGAGGCGTTGTATTTTGATTTTGGGCGGTATTTGTTGATTTCAAGTTCACGGCCTGGCGGCATTCCTGC